>NZ_JBKFSQ010000011.1:0-112600 GCF_046569525.1 Salmonella sp. 741265055_HSA
ACTGCCCAGGTCCAAAATGGCAAGTAAAATAGCCCTAATGGGATAGGCTCTTAGCAAAACGTGCGGCATAAAGCAGGTTTGCTTCAGATTCTTTTAAGGTTCAGGCGTTACGTTTGGCGCTACGATTAAAGACAGGCTCTCATTATGCAATCCACATTACTCCAGACTAAACCCGCGTTTAGCTGGAAAGCCCTGGGCTGGGCACTGCTCTACTTTTGGTTCTTTTCCACCCTCCTGCAGGCCATTATTTATCTCACCGGATACAGTGGGACAAACGGTCTGCGGGATTCGCTACTGTACAGCTCATTGTGGCTGATCCCGGTCTTTCTGTTTCCAGGCCGCATCCGGGTTATTGCTGCCGTTATTGGCGTCGTACTTTGGGCCGCCTCGCTGGCGGCGCTGAGCTATTACGTAATCTACGGGCAGGAGTTCTCGCAAAGCGTGCTGTTTGTGATGTTTGAAACCAACGCCAATGAAGCCAGCGAATATTTAAGCCAATATTTCAGTCTGAAAATTGTTCTTGTCGCGCTGGCTTATACGGTGGCGGCGATTTTGCTGTGGACACGTCTGCGCCCGGTTTATATTCCATCCCCCTGGCGTTATCTGGTGTCGTTTGCCCTGCTGTACGGGCTGATCCTCCATCCCATCGCGATGAATACCTTTATCAAGCATAAGTCGATGGAGAAAACGCTGGATAGCCTGGCGTCACGAATGGAGCCCGCCGCGCCGTGGCAATTTATTACTGGCTACTATCAGTACCGTTTACAGCTCGCTTCGCTGAATAAACTGCTGAATGAAAACGATGCCCTGCCGCCGCTGGCTAACTTCCAGGACCACTCCGGCGATGCGCCGCGCACGCTGGTACTGGTGATTGGCGAATCGACCCAGCGTGGCCGTATGAGTCTGTACGGTTATCCGCGCGAAACCACGCCGGAACTGGACGCGCTGCATAAAACCGACCCCGGGCTGACCGTATTTAATAACGTGGTAACTTCGCGACCGTACACCATTGAGATCCTGCAACAGGCGCTAACGTTCGCGGACGAAAAGAACCCGGACTGGTATCTGACGAAGCCATCGCTGATGAATATGATGAAACAGGCCGGGTATAAAACCTTCTGGATCACTAACCAGCAGACGATGACGGCGCGTAATACCATGCTGACCGTGTTCTCTAAGCAGACTGATAAGCAGTTCTATATGAACCAGCAGCGCACTCAAAGCGCACGCGAATATGACAGCAACGTGCTGGCGCCGTTTAAAGCGGTGTTAGCCGACCCGGCGCCGAAAAAATTCATTATTGTGCATCTGCTGGGAACGCACATTAAATACAAGTTCCGCTATCCAGAAAACCAGGGCAAGTTTGATGGTAAAACCGACCATGTTCCGCCGGGATTAAGCAGCGACGAACTGGAGTCGTATAACGATTACGACAACGCGAACCTGTATAATGACTATGTTGTCGCCAGCCTGATTAAGGACTATAAAGCGACCGATCCGAACGGTTTCCTGCTCTACTTCTCCGATCACGGTGAAGAAGTGTATGACACGCCGCCGCATAAGACGCAGGGACGAAACGAAGATTCGCCAACCCGTCATATGTATACGGTGCCGTTCCTGCTGTGGACCTCAGAGAAATGGCAAGCAGCGCATCTGCGCGACTTCTCACAGGATGTCGATCGTAAGTACAGCAGTTCCGAGCTTATCCATACCTGGTCGGACTTAGCGGGCCTGACCTATGATGGTTACGACCCGACGCGTTCCATCACCAACCCGCAGTTCAAAGAGACCACGCGCTGGATTGGCAACCCGTATAAGAAAAACGCGCTGATTGATTATGATACGTTGCCGTATGGCGATCAGGTCGGTAATCAATAGCCTGTATGTTGCCCGATAACGCTAACGCTTATCGGGCCTGGCGTTCTTCTCTCCCGTAGTCCGGATAAGGCGCAAAGCGCCGCCATCCGGCAATAATCGCTTGAGGACATCGGTTTTCGACGTTACTGTTTCCTCTGTTTGCGATCGGCAGGGGATTATCATGTATCACGACGTCAGCCACCTTCTCTCCCGTCTCATCAACGGCCCGCTGCCGCTGCGCCAGATTTATTTTGCCAGCGCCAGCGGCCCAGCGCCGGAACTGGCGTACCAGGTGGATTTTCCGCGGCTGGAGATTGTGCTGGAGGGCGAGCTTACTGACATGAGCATTACCGCCCCGCTCATTCCTTGCGATGTTCTCTACGTTCCGGCTGGCGGCTGGAACATCCCGCAATGGCAAACGCCCGTCACCACCCTGAGCATTCTGTTTGGCAAACAGCAGTTAGGTTTCAGCGTGGTCCACTGGGATGGTCAGCAGCATCAAAACCTCACGAAACAGCACGTTGCGCGCCGTGGCCCGCGTATCGGCTCTTTCCTGTTACAAACGCTTAATGAGATGCAGATGCAGCCGCAAGAGCAGCAAACGGCCAGATTGATTGTCGCCAGCCTACTAAGCCATTGCCGCGATCTGCTCGGCAGCCAAATCCAGACCGCCTCCCGCAGCCGCGCGCTTTTTGAAGCCATTCGGGAGTATATTGATGAACGCTACGCCGCGCCGTTGACGCGCGAATCGGTAGCACAGGCGTTCTATATCTCGCCAAATTACCTCTCGCACCTGTTCCAGAAAACGGGGGCCATCGGCTTTAACGAATACCTGAACCATACGCGGCTGGAACACGCCAAAACGTTGCTGAAGGGTTATGACCTGAAAGTGAAAGAGGTGGCGCACCGTTGTGGCTTTGTCGACAGTAACTATTTCTGCCGCCTGTTTCGCAAAAATACGGAACGCTCGCCGTCGGAGTATCGCCGCCAGTATCACAGCCAGCTAACGGAAAAATAATCCACACGCCAGTAAAGAGAATACAGTAGATAAAACGCGCATTTACTGGATTATTGTAATATCAATGCAAAAACCTCACTCCCCCACATGGCATACAACAGCACGTTATACGTTAACCATCACCAACTTGTGAAGTAAATCACACTTTACCAAGAGCATCACATTTGTCCAGTTTTTGGCAGATTTGTCACATAGCGCATCCGGGGCACGCTCCTTTATCCTGTCCATAACGAAAACTCACGAAGAGAAAGACTATGGAACTCTATCTGGATACCGCTAACGTGGCGGAAGTTGAACGTCTGGCGCGCATTTTCCCGATTGCCGGCGTCACCACCAATCCAAGCATTGTGGCAGCCAGCAAAGAACCTATCTGGGATGTGCTGCCCAGGCTGCAAAACGCCATCGGCGAAGAAGGCACTTTATTTGCGCAGACCATGAGCCGCGACGCGAAAGGGATGGTGGAAGAAGCCAAACGGCTGAATAACGCCATCCCCGGCATTGTGGTTAAAATTCCGGTGACCGCCGAAGGTCTTGCAGCGATTAAATTGCTGAAAAAAGAAGGCATCGTGACGCTGGGCACCGCCGTCTACAGCGCATCGCAGGGCCTGCTGGCGGCGCTGGCGGGCGCAAAATATGTCGCTCCCTACGTCAACCGCGTTGATGCGCAGGGCGGCGATGGCATTCGTATGGTTCAGGAGCTGCAAACGCTACTGGAACATCACGCGCCTGACAGCATGGTGCTGGCGGCCAGCTTTAAAACACCGCGGCAGGCGCTGGATTGCTTACTGGCAGGTTGCCAGGCGATTACCCTTCCTTTAGATGTAGCGCAACAAATGCTCAATACGCCTGCGGTAGAGTCAGCAATAGAGAAGTTTGAGCAAGACTGGAAAAACGCTTTTGGTAATCTGAACCTGTAGGAGAGAAATGTATGGATCGCATTATTCAGTCACCAGGTAAGTATATTCAGGGTGCAAACGTCATCGCGCGTCTTGGCGATTATTTAAAACCAATGGCGAACAACTGGCTGGTTGTGGGCGATAAATTCGTGCTGGGATTTGCCGAAGAGACGCTGCGCAAAAGCCTGACGGGTGTCGGTTTGTCAGTAGAAATCGCCCCGTTTGGCGGCGAATGTTCGCAAAATGAGATCGACAGGCTGCGCGCCGTCGCCGAGAAAAGTCAGTGTGGCGCCGTACTGGGTATCGGCGGCGGTAAAACGCTGGATACCGCCAAAGCGCTGGCGCATTTTATGAACGTCCCGGTCGCTATCGCGCCGACCATCGCCTCTACCGACGCACCGTGCAGCGCGCTCTCGGTTATTTATACCGATGCCGGTGAGTTTGACCGTTATCTGTTGCTGCCGCATAACCCGAATATGGTCATTGTCGATACGCAGATAGTGGCGGGCGCGCCGGCGCGTCTGCTGGCAGCCGGTATCGGCGATGCGCTGGCGACCTGGTTTGAAGCGCGCGCCTGCTCACGCAGCGGCGCCACCACAATGGCGGGCGGCAAGTGTACACAGGCCGCGCTGGCGCTGGCGGAGCTATGCTATAACACGCTGATCGAAGAAGGCGAAAAAGCCATGTTGGCCGCCGAACAGCACGTCGTCACGCCAGCGCTGGAACGCGTCATCGAAGCCAACACCTACCTGAGCGGGGTCGGTTTTGAAAGCGGCGGTCTGGCCGCAGCGCACGCGATTCATAACGGTTTAACGGCGATTCCGGATGCGCACCACTATTATCACGGTGAGAAGGTCGCTTTCGGTACGCTGACGCAACTGGTGCTGGAAAACGCGCCGGTCGAAGAAATCGAAACCGTTGCGGCGCTGTGCCATTCCGTTGGCCTGCCGATTACGCTGGCGCAACTGGATATTAAACAGGATATTCCGGCAAAAATGCGCACCGTCGCGGAAGCCTCCTGCGCAGAAGGTGAAACTATTCATAACATGCCTGGCGGCGCAACGCCGGATGAAGTGTACGCCGCGCTGCTGGTCGCCGACCAGTACGGTCAACGCTTCTTGCAGGAATGGGAATAAGGTCTGCTTGCAATGAAAAATCCCCGCAATTGCGCGGGGATTTTTTTGCCCGGTGGGCATATGAGACGGTAGGCCGGATAAGCGTTAGCGTCATCCGGCATAAGATTTACAACAGATCGAAACGGTCCAGGTTCATCACTTTCACCCATGCCGCGACGAAGTCCTTCACAAACTTCTCGTGCGCATCGCTACACGCGTAAACTTCCGCCAGCGCGCGCAGTACGGAGTTGGAACCAAACACCAGATCGGCGCGGGTTGCCGTGTATTTTACCTCGCCAGTCAGACGATCCCGGCCTTCGAACAGCTCATTAGCGTCGTCGGTGGGCTTCCACTCGTAACGCATATCCAGCAGATTAGCGAAGAAGTCTGTGCTGAGCACGCCCGGTCTGTCGGTAAAGACACCGTTCTGGCTGCCGTCAAAGTTGGTTCCCAGCACACGCATCCCGCCAACCAGTACCGTCATTTCCGGCGCGGTCAACGTTAACTGCTGCGCTTTATCAATCAACAGCGATTCGGTCGTCGACACATCCAGACGCGCACGATAGTTACGGAATCCATCGGCAATCGGTTCAAGCAGCGAGAACATCTCGATGTCGGTCTGATCCTGACGCGCATCCACCCGGCCCGGCGCAAAAGGTACGCTGATGCTGACACCCGCAGCAGCGGCCGCCTGCTCGATACCGACCACGCCCGCCAGCACAATAATATCGGCCAGCGAGGCTTTATTCGTCGTTTTCTGGATCTCTTCTAATACCGGCAGAACGCGAGCCGCAACGGCGTTGACATCCCAGTCGCGCTGAGGCGCTAATGCCAGACGCGCGCCGTTAGCGCCGCCACGCTTATCGCCGCCGCGGAAAGTAGACGCGGATGCCCAGGCAACCGAAACCATCTCGCTAATAGAAAGCCCGGATGCAGCGATCGCCGCTTTCAGGTTGATAATGTCTTCCTGCGTTGGCTGGTAGAGCGGTTGCGGCAACGGGTCCTGCCAGATCAGATCTTCTTTCGGCACTTCCGGTCCGATGTAACGCGCTTTTGGTCCCATATCTCTGTGCGTCAGTTTGAACCAGGCACGAGCAAAGGCTTCATTAAAGGCCTGCGGATCGTTAAGGAAACGACGGGAAATCTTCTCGAACTCCGGATCAAAACGCAGCGTCAGGTCGGTGACCAGCATGGTTGGCTTACGTTTTTTCGACGGATCGAACGGGTCCGGGATGATGTCCGGCGCGTCTACCGCTTCAAACTGGATAGCGCCAGCCGGACTACGGGTTTGTACCCACTCATATTTGAACAGGTTCTCGAAGAAATAGTTGCTCCACTGGGTCGGCGTCTGCGTCCAGACCACTTCCAGCCCGGAGGTGATAGCATCCGCGCCAACGCCGCTACCATAGCTGCTGGCCCAACCTAAGCCCTGCGCTTCAATCGGCGCGGCTTCCGGATCGGCCCCTACATGGGATGCCGCTGCCGCGCCGTGGGTTTTACCGAGGGTATGCCCGCCAGCGATCAACGCCACGGTCTCTTCGTCGTTCATCCCCATATTGCCAAAGGTAGCGCGAATAGCGGCGGCGGCAGAAAGTGGTTCGCCACTGTGATCCGGCCCTTCCGGGTTAACGTAGATAAGGCCCATCTCGGTCGCGCCCAGCGGCGCTTTTGCCAGCGCTTCAGGGTGTCGGTGAGTCAACCAGGCTTTTTCATCGCCCCAGTTCACATCCAGATCCGGTTCCCATACATCTTCACGCCCGGCGCCGAAACCGAAGGTACGGAAGCCGGAGTTTTCCAGCGCCACGTTACCCGCCAGAATAAACAGGTCGGCCCAGGAAATTTTCTGGCCATATTTCTGCTTAATCGGCCACAACAAACGACGCGCCTTATCCAGGCTGACGTTATCCGGCCAGGAGTTAAGCGGCGCAAAACGCTGTTGACCACGACCCGCGCCGCCACGACCATCAATAGAACGGTAGGTGCCAGCGCCATGCCAGGCCATACGAATAAACAAACCGACATAGCTGCCCCAGTCGGCGGGCCACCACGGTTGTGAATCGGTCAGCAGCGCCTTGAGATCCCCTTTCAGGGCGGAGTAGTCTAACTTGCTAAACTCTTTGCGGTAGTCAAAGTCTTCACCCAGCGGGTTAGAACGGTTGGAATGTTGATTCAAAAGATCCACGCGAAGCTGGTTCGGCCACCAGTCGCGGCTGGCAGTCCCTGCGCCTGCGCTTCGGTCATGCCCCCCCTGATGGAAAGGACATTTTCCAGTGGATAACGTGTTATGGGTATCGTCGGTCGTGCTCATATCTCAGCTCCCTTTTAAAGTGTTACCGTTACGATATACACCAGGAGCAAATAGATATAGTTGAATTAATCCACAGATTCGATAGCTAATACCTTTTATATTTTTAGTTACAGAGATGTAGATCAATATGAGGTGTAATAAAGCTCCCGGCAGGGAGCTGGAGGTTATAAACCCGGTCTTACGCCCAGTGTGTGGCAAATGGCATAACTCATTTCCGCACGATTCAACGTGTAGAAGTGGAAATCCTTCACTCCTTCACGGCTTAAAATTTTCACCATGTCCATCGCAATGTTAGCGCCCACCAGCTTGCGGGTTTCTGCGTCATCATCCAGCCCCTCAAACATCAGTGACATCCAGGACGGAATGCGGACATTGGTCATATCGGCAAATTTTTTCGCCTGTTTAAAGTTAGACACCGGTAAAATGCCGGGAATAATTTCTACGTCGATACCGGCGGAAACACAGCGGTCGCGAAAACGCAGGTAGCTTTCCACATCGAAGAAAAATTGGGTTATCGCGCGGTTAGCGCCAGCATCCACTTTACGCTTCAGATTAAGCAGATCGGCCTGCGCGCTTTTCGCTTCCGGATGTACCTCCGGGTAGGCTGCTACTGAAATATCGAAATCGGCCACCTCTTTGAGCAAACCAACCAGATCGGCGGCGTACATCTCCGGCTTACCGCTGCCCGGCGGCAAATCGCCGCGCAAAGCGACAATGTGGCGGATACCGTTATTCCAGTAGTCGCGGGCGATGGTGCGCAGTTCATCGCGCGTGGCGTCAATACAGGTAAGGTGCGGCGCGGCCTCAAGCCCAGTACGCTCTTTAATGCCTTTAATAACGCTATGGGTGCGGTCGCGTTCCCCGGAGTTGGCGCCATACGTTACCGAAACAAACTTCGGTTTCAGACTGCTCAGGCGATCGATGGAGTTCCACAGGGTTTGCTCCATTTCACTGGTGCGCGGCGGGAAAAATTCAAACGAAACGTTAATCTGACCCTGTACTTCCGCCAGGCTCTGATTCAGGGCTTCCCGCTGGTTGGCGTGAAAAAAGCTCATACCTTACCTCATCAATCGCATGTTATTATTTGTTGTGTTGCAAACATCTATCCGTTTAGACGTCCAGATGTAAAAATGACGGAAAAGCGGAAGGACGTCAACTGAAAAATCACGCTAAAGAATGAGGAATATTCAGCAAAGTTGAATTTTCTTCATGTCACGCCGCGACACTGAACGCGTCGCGGCAGGGGAAATTACTTCTTCACATCCGCAACGCGCATCCCTTTGAGCTGCTCATCCGTGATGGTGTTGCCCGCCTTAAAGTAATCAACTATCGCATTCGACACATAGTAGCCGCCGGAGGTATTCCGCGCCTGGCCTTCCGTGAACGCCGCAAAACCATCGCCGCCGTCGGCAAGGAAGCTGTTGGTGGCGATGTGATAAACCGCCGCATCATCAATCGGTTTGCCATTGAGCGTCAGCACGGTAACCCGCTGGCCGATAGGTTTGCTGCTGTCATACTTCATCTCCAGCCCTTTAGACACCTGCAACACGCCGTTGCTTAATCCAGCGCCATGCTCCATCAGGCTGCGCAATTGTTTACCGGTTAAATCCATCGTGACCAGTTCATTAGGGAACGGGAAGGTACTGATTACCGCCCCCATCGTCACCGCGCCAGCCGGGATTTCGTTGCGGATACCACCAGAGTTAGTAAGCGCTAACTGGGTGTCTTTCCCCGCCGTAAAAAGCAGCGCATCCGCCGCCAGATTCCCCAGCGACGACGATTCGCCATACGCGCGGGTCAGCTCAACCGGCGACTGCGCCACCGTCTGCTGCACGACTTTATCGAGCTTTTTGTTCCAGCCGTCGATCACCTGTTTCGTTTGTGGATCTGGCTTCCACTCATCAGCAAAAATGGTCTTCAGCTCGAAGTTCTTCACCGTAAAGTGGTGTGGTTTCTCTTTGTAATCCAGCACCAGTTTGCCGACATCAATACCGCCGCTGTCCGTTGAGAGGATCAGCGTATTACCGACTTTAATCGGTTCCGGCGTACCGACATGCGCGTGGCCGGTAATCAAAATATCCAGCCCTTTTACCTTTCCAGCAATTTCACGTTACTTTCTGCCGGAAAGAGTTTGCATTACCACTGGAAAGGAATTGCGCCGCCCGAGGGTGAGGATGGCGATATTATTCACCGTATCGCCATTAAAGAACGGCAATTTTTACAGCGCAGCCAGTTCGATGAGATTCAGTATGGCCCGGCGGCGCTTAAACGTAACGCGCAAGGAACAATACTTCGCCCGGTCATTACGGCGCATGGTCATTTTCGGGTGCTGAAAAACCGCTTTCCTGATGTCACGACACACATCATTGCCCATGAGTGTTTTTTGCGCGGTGCGGTCATTACGGCATGGGCGGAGCGGTTTCGCCAGCGTCTCTCCTCGCTGTGGTTCGTTGAGGAAGAGATAAACGATGACGATTGCCGCGCAGAGTGGCAACTGTTAGGCAAAACATGGCAGGGATGGTGGCAAAATCAGTGGCAACTCTGGGGGCAAGGTCACAACCGCAAAATGGTCTGTTCGTTAACTGGTTCCCACTTAGAACAAGGTGTCGCCGTTAATCTGGCGGCCAGTCGCCGCTTTGTTACCTGGCTATGGCAACAACCTGAATTCCAGCAAAGCGCCCACTATTCCGCCAAACGCGTCACGCAAATTCTGTATTTGCTGACGGAAAAATATAACTCACAATGGAATCACATTTAACCCAATGATGTAATGCCAC
Source organism: Salmonella sp. 741265055_HSA (assembly GCF_046569525.1). NCBI lineage: Bacteria > Pseudomonadati > Pseudomonadota > Gammaproteobacteria > Enterobacterales > Enterobacteriaceae > Salmonella > Salmonella sp. 741265055_HSA. The sequence goes on from NZ_JBKFSQ010000011.1 coordinate 9,972, forward strand.
GCATAAAAAATCACAGATTATCATTCAGAAGGCGCTATAGATTTAATCACCTCACATCCTGCTTTTATACGCTGAAAAAGAATAGAACTATTTGATAAAATGGCCCTTCGTTTTAAGTTAAAATCGGCTATAAACGTTATTCACATAATCAATATTTATTATCAATTTAAATAGTTCTATACATTCTTATTTTCTATGGGAAACAAGGGATAAATATGGAAATTACTTTACCGTCAATGTCAGATAAAAAATGGACCTGCGCCGATCTCCTGAGTAGCTATCGATTCTGGGGGATCACTTTTTTCTTTTTGGTGCTCTCTTTTATCAGTTCGCTGGGATCGTCGTATGGTGTTTATTTTTGGAGTAAATCACTGTCTATTCCAGCCGATCGTATTGGTGTTATTCTCGTTGGCGGCCAACTGGGATACCTCCTGGGTATGGTTGCCAGCTGGTTTGTCTGCCATATAAAAAATTGTTACCCCTTCTACTTTGTTGCGCTACTGGTAATCATTGGCGTGGTCTGTTCCTTCTGCGTAAATGGCCCATCTGACGTAGACAGGCTTATTATAGCGCAGTTTTTAATTAGTCTGGGTGTGGGGATCATAACGCTGTTAGTCCCCATGCTGCTTTTCAGCGCTATCGGCAGTGCACAGACATTTGTTATTTTATTTAGCCTCTGCTTACTGTTCAAATTTATCATCGCTAGCTATCTGTCTATATTTATATACTCAATTCCTTATATAGGAATAATCGCGATTACTTTAGCGGTTATCGCGCTTTTGCTACTATTACCGCTCAAAAAAGAACTTTTCTATATTGCACCACCCAAAAGATTCTCATCAACCCAGCGCCCTGAGTGCGCAGAACCCGTTGTCGTCGCATTATTGGCCTTTTTCATTCCATTTTATATTATTTATTGGTTCTTCAGAATTCACCGGGAAATGCAGTTCGTGGCGCCTTCGCCCCGACTCATGACCGCATGTGGCGCGGGATGGCTGTCAGCAATTATGCCGTTTGGCACAGCAATATTGTGTCTGACGCTTAGCGACGAAATCCGCACTCTGCTGGCGAATAAAAACGAAGATAGCGGAATACGAACCGGCTGGACACTATTCTGGGCGTTACTGCTACCACCCGTCGGCGCGGCGATTATCCAGGCAAAAATGAACCGTTTTATTACCGCTAATACCGCGGATACTGCTGACAGAGGATAAACATGGAAGGTTTTGAGTTATTTCCAAAAATTAAAGGCGCGATCAAATGGATGGCCGAGCACAGTGACTCGGTAATTCATTTTGGCTGGAATGTTGTTGCCGCCATCATTCTACTTTTCATCGGTAAGTTAATAGCTCGCTTACTATCGAGGGGGGTGGAAAAATTACTTCTCAGGCGGCAAGTGGATGCCACTATTGTCCACTTTTTCTCCGCGCTGGTTCGCTACATCACGATAGCTTTCACGGCAGTAGCCGCTCTTGGCCGTGTCGGTATAGAAACCTCCTCAATTATTGCCGTTATCGGCGCGGCGGGTTTAGCCATTGGTCTGGCGTTGCAAGGGTCACTTTCCAACTTTGCCGCAGGCGTACTGCTTGTCTCCCTGCGCCCTTTCCGCGCCGGGGAAATTGTACAAATTGGCCTGGTTATCGGCACAGTAGAAAAGGTCCATATTTTCTCCACCACTCTGCTCACTGCGGATAGCAAAGAAGTTGTCATCCCGAATGGTAAAATTATTGCTGATAATATTATCAACTATTCACGACACCCCTATCGACGTATTGATCTGATTATTGGCGTGGATTACCAAAGCCGTATTGCTGACGTAAAAAGCGTGATACATCGTATTATTGAACAAGATCATCGCATTGATAAAACCCGCGATATTACGGTCCGCCTGGGCGAACTTGCGCCCTCTAGCCTGAATTTCTATGTTCGCGTATGGGTGCCCAACGCTCAGTACTGGAGTACTTACTACGATCTTCTGGAAAATATCAAGGAAGCAATGGATGAAAACGGCATCAATATTCCTTACCCCCGGATGGATGTCCGGGTTGAGAATGTAAAAAGCATCACGCCATAATGTTTCGTCAGCAATCGGATGGCGCTTCGTATATCAGTATCTACAGAATGACTGCATAACGTATTGATGAGGGAGCGAAGCGCAACCCGGCGCTTCGCTCACGAACTTACCTTTATTACAGCAACTGCGCCAGGCGGTTGATATCCGACTGAATCGCCCCGGCGGTCACATCGCGACCCGCGCCCGGCCCACGGATCACCAGCGGGTTATCGCGATACCAGCGGCTTTCAATAGCAAAGACATTATCGCACGGTAGCAGCGCCGCCAGCGGATGTTCCGGACGCACCGCTTCAACGCCGACGCGCGCTTTGCCATTGGCGTCGAAACGCGCCACGTAACGCAACACCAGCCCCAGTTCGCGGGCTGCCTCCAGACGCTGCACCATCTGTTCATTCAGCGCGTCGCCGTTTTCGAAAAAGTGATCGATAGACCCTTCTTCACAATGCGCTGGCACCAACGATTCTACACGCACCTGATCCGGCTCGATGTCGTATCCCGCCTCGCGCGCCAGAATCACCAGCTTACGCATGACATCTTTTCCGGAAAGATCGACGCGCGGATCGGGTTCGGTCAGCCCCTGCTGCCAGGCCTGATCCACCAGATCGGTAAACGGCACCGTACCGTCAAATTGCAGGAACAGCCAGGATAGCGTCCCGGAGAAGATCCCGCTGATCGAGAGAATCGTATCGCCGCTGTCAATCAGATCCCGCACCGTGTGGTTGATCGGCAATCCCGCGCCCACGGTGGCGTTATACAGCCAGTAACGCCCGGTTTTTTCAAACGCGTCATGAATCTGGCGATACATATCGCTGGCGCTTGCGCCCGCCAGTTTATTAGCGCTAATCACATGAAAACCGTGGCTGGCGAAATCCAGATACTGATCGGCCAGTTGCTCACTTGCTGTCACATCCAGCACCACTAAATCATCATACGGATGCGCACGCATCCACAGGAACAGCGACTCCTCATCCTGCTCAACGGCTTCATCATCAAAGAATGCCAGCGCGCGGCTGGCGTCCAGCCCTTCATAATTCAGCAGGCTACGGCGGCTATCCACCACGCCCGCCAGCACAAACTCAAAACCAGTACGCGCGGAAAGCGTGCTTTGCTCACGGGCAAACAGTTCCAGCCAACGGGAACCGATGTTCCCCTTACCGAACAGCATCAGGCCAATGCGTTTTTCGGCGCGGAAAACCGACTGATGCAGCCCCTGAATCAGGCTCTCAGTCGGGCCGGTACGCAGCACCGCCACCAGACTGATGCCCTCCTCCGACTGCCAGGTAAACTCCACTGGCTGACCTTTAAGCTGCTGCCAGAAGCGATGGCAGTGTAGCGGATTGCGAGTGACGCCCGCACCGACCATCGCCACCAGCGCCAGCCCCTGCCGCAGGCGCAATTCGCCCGGCAGCCCGACACCGTCGAGGAGTTTCAGTACGCTATCCGCTACCTCGGCGGTATAGCAGAACTGCAATAACTGGCGATCGCGATGCACGCCCACCGCCAGCGGACGCGCCTGCGCCCGTTTTAAAATGTGGTCGAGCTCTTTGTGCGCCAGCCTGAAATCCTGGCTGGCGGGCACCTGAAACTCAATCAGACAGATATCATCGTGACTGGTCACGATACGCGCGCCCGTCCCGGAAGCCAGCACTCGTTCAATTCGGGTTGACCCTTGATCCGGCGTGTAGCTACAGCGCAACTGCAAATCGATATCGCTGCCGGACACTGGCTGTAGCGTGCGGGCGTGCAGAACAGGTGCCGCCAGACGCGCCAGCTCGCTGGCTTCGTCCAGACGCAGCAACGGCAGCAGGCAGGCATCTTTCACTTTGCGCGGGTCGGCGCTATAAACGCCCGCGACATCGCTCCAGATGGTCACGCGGGAAACGCCCGCCAGCGCGCCGATTTGCGTGGCGGAATAGTCGGAACCGTTACGGCCTAACAGGACTGTTTCGCCGTCGTGATTGCGGCTGATAAACCCGGTCACGACCAGACGTTTGCCAGGATGCTGCGCCAGTAGCTGTTGCAATAAAGGATAAGATAACCCTTCATCAACCTGCGGCTGTGCGGCGCGTTCGGCGCGTAAAAATGCGCGCGCGTCCAGCCAGGCGGCATCCAGCCCCTGCTGATTCAGGACGGCGGACATCAATCTCGCCGACCAAATTTCGCCGTGTCCGACGATCTCAGCATAGACGGCATCCGTTACGCCGCCGTCGAGCAAGGCGGCAAGACGTTCCAGATCGCTGATAAAAGCGCTGGTTAAATCATCTGCCGCGTCGGCGGGAAGCAGCCCGCTAATCAGATCGCACTGGTAGCGGCGTAACGTCTGTAATACCTGATGCGCAGAAAGGCGATCGGTCTGGCTTAACTTGAGCCAGCTAATCAACTGGTTGGTGGTACTGCCTGCGGCGGACACTACCATCATATCGTCAGACTGCGAATACTCCGCCATAATGCCTGCGACACGCAGGTAACACTTCACATCCGCCAGACTACTGCCGCCAAATTTATGCAGTTGACGACCTTTCGCCCCTGCCTGCGCAATCACACTCATGTTTACCCCTTGTTTGCAGCCCGGAAGCCATTTTCCAGGTCGGCAATTAAATCTTCGCCATCTTCAATACCGGTGGAGATACGCAGTAGCGTTTCGGAGATCCCGGCGGCGGCACGCGCCTGCGGCGACATACCGGCATGCGTCATGGTGGCGGCGTGAGAGATCAAACTTTCCACTCCCCCTAAAGATTCCGCCAGCGTAAACAACGACAGCCCGCCCAGAAAACGACGCAGCGTCTCCTCATCCCCATCCAGTTCAAAACTCAACATTGCGCCAAAGCCTTTTTGCTGACGCGCGGCAATTTCATGCCCCTGATTTTCCGGCAGCGACGGGTGATACAGTTTTTTCACCAGCGGCTGGGTTTGCAGGTAATCCACAATCGCTTGCGCATTACGCTGCGCCACCTCCATACGCGGCGACAGCGTACGCAGGCCACGCAGCAGCAGATAGCTATCAAACGCCCCGCCAGTGACGCCAATATTATTCGCCCACCACGCCAGTTCAGTGACCATTTCCGGATCTTTAGCAATCACCACGCCGGCCACGACATCCGAATGACCGTTGAGATATTTCGTGCATGAATGCAACACCAGATCGGCACCCAACGCCAGCGGATTTTGCAGCGCCGGGCTTAAAAACGTGTTATCAACGACGCTCACTGCGCCCGCCTCGCGCGCCAGCCGACAGATTTTCGCAATATCCACCACGCGTAACAATGGATTACTTGGACTTTCTACCAGTACCAGCTTCGGTTTTTCTTCCAGCGCCGCCTGTAAGGCGCGTTCATCGCTCTGATCGACAAACCGCACACGATAACAGCCGCGTGTCGCCAGACTGTCAAACAGACGATAACTGCCGCCATAGCAATCATGCGGCGCGACCAGCAGATCGCCCGGCTTGAGGAAAACGGTGGTGATCAGATGAATCGCCGACATGCCGGTATTCGTCAATACCGCGCCCGCGCCGCCTTCCAGTTCCGCTAATGCGCGCTGAACCACATCACGCGTGGGATTACCGCGGCGGGAATAATCATGCGCGCGCGGCTCATTGAAACCGGTAAAGTTATAGGTACTGGAGAGATGGATTGGCGGCACAACGCAGCCGTATTGCTCGTCGTCGTTTAATCCGCTACGCACTGCGATAGTGGCCTGTTTACGCGTCATATGAAGATATTCCTGGCTGAGTCGGTGAAAGTCAGGCCACAGATTAACCACTACCACAATAGACGTCAATACATCTGGACATCTAAACTTCTTTGCGTATAGATTGAGCAAACCGCAAATAGCCGTTAAAATTATATGCATTAGCGCACATCTGCGACCGCTAACTTCGTGTCAGGGCCGCGCCACTACGGTAAACTACGCGCGATTATGGTCCGGGCTCAGGTTCAGACCTCAATATTAATGACGAAGAGGATTAAGTATCTCATGGCTGAATGGAGCGGCGAATATATCAGCCCATACGCTGAGCACGGTAAGAAGAGTGAGCAAGTCAAAAAAATTACGGTTTCCATTCCTCTGAAGGTGTTAAAAATCCTCACCGATGAACGTACGCGTCGTCAGGTGAACAACCTGCGCCACGCCACCAACAGCGAGCTGTTGTGTGAAGCATTTCTGCACGCCTTTACCGGGCAACCCTTGCCGGATGATGCCGATCTGCGAAAAGAGCGCAGCGATGAAATCCCGGAAGCGGCAAAAGAGATCATGCGTGAGATGGGGATTGACCCGGAAACGTGGGAATACTGATAGCAAAGCATGCGGTCAGAACGCCTCTGGCCGCGCTTTTTTAACGATTCCCCCTGTACACGGCTATCTCCGACATTTTTCTAAACGTTCATCTTCCCGAATAGCCCTCGATAGATAAATTTATCTTCGTTATTTCCCTGAAAAAAATCCCCGGAATGCCATAACCGATATAATTTTATTATATTTAAATTTCCAATATTTATTTAATGTTTCACGTAGCAAAGCGCCCATGAACAATAATACACCGCCATATATTTACTGAATAAATAGAATAATGATGATTATTGTTAAAAACACCATGAACACCTCATATTTGTGACCAACATCATTATTCCTCTCCGCGGATTGCTTTACTTTCTTAAATGTTTTTCATCTCCGATAAATAAGAAGGTTAATATACATTCATTTTATCGATAATATCGAATGGGGAAATAAATATGTTATTTACAAGGAAAGTCTTACCTGTATTATGCTGCCTGTGTTTGAGCGGCAGCGTTTTAGCCTCAGGCGTTTTAGACCCAAACAGGCCAATGGTCGCATCATCAGATGTCATTCCAGTCCATGAAGGGCCATTAGGTATGGTCGATGTCGCACCCTACGGCGGCGTTTTCCCATTAACAGCAATCATTAATAAAGCCAATCATAATGTGCAGAACGTGAAGGTTACCGTTTTAGGGAAAGGGGAAAAAGGTATACCGATCAGTTATGATGTCGGCCCGCAGGCTATAAATACCCATGACGGCATACCTGTATTTGGCTTGTATCCAGATTATGTCAATAAAGTTAAAGTAGACTGGACTGAAGAAGGTAAAAAACAAACTTATACGTGGTCCATTTACGCCGCACCGGTATCATTACCCTCGACTACCGGGCAAACCGCCGTTCTTCCTACAGTAGAACCGGTTAAAGTCGATAGCTCGCTTAAAAAACGCTTATATCTTTTTAACCATATAACGGGGATGCCAAGAGCAGGCCACATTATGCATGTCGCAGGCGGCGCGGCGAACTGGGATTATACCGGTATCAACTGGATTAGCGATACGAATGGCGATGTTCGCGGCTATATGAATATTGATAAATTCCGTAACCAGGATGATATAACGCGCTTTGGTTCCATGATGAGCTTCCATCAGGTTAACGATGGCAATCTTATTTTTGGCCAGGGTCAACGTTACTTTAAATATGATTTCTTAGGCCGCGTTATTTCTGATAAACGACTGCCAAAAGGATTTATTGATTTTTCGCACGCCATTACCGAAACGCCGAAAGGCACCTACCTGCTGCGTGTCGCAAAAGAAAATTATCCATTAAATGATAAATTCACAATCAATACTGTGCGTGATCATATTCTTGAAGTTGACCAGAACGGCGATACCGTCGATTACTGGGATCTGCCAAAAATCCTCGACCCCTATCGTGACGACGTTATTCTGGCGATGGATCAGGGAGCAGTATGTTTGAGCGTCGATGCCGAACATTCCGGTCAGGTCATGACCAAAGAGCAGCTTGCAAAACAACCCTTCGGCGATATCGCGGGCTCCGGCCCGGGCCGCAACTGGGCGCATGTTAACTCCGTCAGCTACGATCCTCGCGACGACAGCATTATCATTAGCTCGCGCCACCAGTCTGCCATCATCAAAATTGGCCGCGATAAAAAAGTGAAATGGATACTTTCCGATCCATCCGGCTGGAAAGGCGAACTGGCGAAAAAAGTGCTGAAACCCGTAGACAGCAAAGGCAAACCGCTAACCTGCGAAGCGCACCACTGCGACGGTGGATTTGACTGGACATGGACACAGCATACCGGTTGGTTAGTGCCATCCAAAAGTACCGGAGGTAACACCGTCGTGACCGCCTTTGATAACGGCGATGCGCGCGGCATGGAACAACCGGCCATGCCGTCAATGAAATATTCCCGTGGCGTGGAATATCAGATTGACGAAAAAAATATGACGGTTTCCCAAATGTGGGAATATGGTAAAGAGCGCGGTTTTGACTGGTACAGCGCCATTACTTCCGTCACGGAATATCGCCCGGAAACCAAAACGATGTTTATGTACTCGGCTACAGCGGGAATGAGCGGTACAAAACCGATCGTTTCCGTTCTGGATGAAGTCAAAGACGGTACTCAGGATGTGATGCTGGAGCTAAAAGTACACAGTAACCGTGCCGGTATGCTGGGTTATCGGGCGCTGATTATCGATCCAGAGCAGATGTTTAAAAAATAAAGCGAGATAGTAAAAGTAAAACAGGCGGAAGCTAACTTCCGCCTGAATGGTTAAAACGTATTGTAGTTATGACATTCGCCTTATTACCCTCGAAGAGGAATGCAAAAATATCAATGAATTACCAATCCGGCACCGACCCGATAAACGCAGCGTCATTAGACAAACGCCACAACATACCGCGCCTTTGCTGGTGATATGTCATGAAAAATCTCTTTATCGCCGGGTTAAGTTTATTGCTATATGGCTGCACAACCTTTCCACAAGCCGTAAAACCTACGACAGGCGGACAGCCCTCCCCGACGGAAATCTATATCGTCAGTCATGGCTGGCACACGGGAATTATTGCGCCAGCCCATGATGTTAATACCGTTCTGCCACAGCTTAAAAAACGGTTCGCTCAGGAGACGCAGTGGTATGAAATCGGCTGGGGCGATAAGGGCTTTTATCAGTCACAAGAAATAACCACCGCGCTTACGCTCCAGGCCATGTTCTGGTCATCCGGCGCGGTTATGCACATCGTCGCCTTTTCCGGTCAACCAGAACGCTATTTCGCCGGTAGCGAGATAAAATCACTGCTCCTGCACACAAACCAGCGTAACAGTCTGATGCGTTATCTGGGCCGCAGCTTTGCGCGTGACGCAGAGGGTAATCTGATTCCGTTAAAACAAGGAATTTACGGCGATAGCCAGTTTTACGCCGCGAATGGCCGCTACGGCATACTCAATACCTGCAATAAATGGACAGCGAAGGGGCTGGAAAGCGCGGGACTGACTATAAATCCTTCGTTAAAACTCACGGCAGGAAGCGTAATGAAAGCGATTACGGATCACAGAATGTGTCTGAACAAATACTGTTATCCCTAGAAAACAAAAAAAGCGCCCTGCGGCGCTTTTTTTTCTGGCGGTAACTTATTTGCTGCCAGGGATGCTGAAGCGCTTGTTGAAGCGCTCAACACGACCACCGGTATCAACAACACGCTGCTTACCAGTGAAGAACGGGTGGCATTTGCCGCACACGTCCAGGTTCAGGTCGTGACCCACGGTAGAGTGGGTTTTGATAACATTACCGCAAGAACAGGTTGCAGTAATTTCTACGTAATTCGGGTGAATACCTTTTTTCATGGGGAACCTCAGTGTAAGGCCGCGTCGCTCTTCCAGCCCTAACGCCAGACACCACGCGAAGTTAATAGTAAAGGGTTTGATGCTCACAACACGCACCAAAGGCGGCGAATCATACAGAATTTGACCACCGTATGCAAACTGATCCGCGCTCCCTTATCGTAATGTGTATACTACCCGACGAAATTTCAAGTCAGGAAGATGCTATGTCCGTCGCGCACGTTGCCTTGCCCGTTCCGCTTCCCCGAACCTTTGATTACCTGCTGCCGGAAGGCGGGGTCGCCAAAGCCGGGTTCCGCGTGCGCGTGCCGTTCGGCAAGCAGCAAGAGCGCGTGGGCATTGTCGTCTCGGTTAGCGACCACAGCGAATTGCCGCTCGATGAATTAAAATCGGTCATTGAAATCCTGGATAACGAGCCAATCTTTTCTCCCTCCATCTGGCGCTTACTCCTCTGGGCGGCGGATTACTACCACCATCCCCTCGGCGACGTTCTGTTTCACGCTCTGCCGGTTTTACTGCGTCAGGGAAAACCAGCCAGCAACGCGCCCCTATGGTATTGGTTCGCCACCGAAGAGGGGCAAGCCGTCGACATCAACAGCCTGAAACGCTCCGCCAAACAACAACAGGCGCTGGCGGCGCTGCGGCAAGGAAAGATCTGGCGCTATCAGGTAGCCGAGCTTGATTTTACTGACGCCACGCTGCAAACGCTGCGGCGTAAGGGGCTTTGTGAGCTTGCCAGTGAAACGCCCGCGTTTACCGACTGGCGAGAGCATTACGCCGTCGCAGGAGAGCGCCTGCGGCTGAATACCGAACAGGCGACAGCAGTCGGCGCGATTCACAGCGCGTCGGACGGTTTCTCCGCCTGGTTGCTGGCAGGCGTAACCGGTTCCGGCAAGACCGAAGTGTATCTGAGCGTGCTGGAAAACGTCCTCGCCCAGGGCAAACAGGCGCTGGTGATGGTGCCGGAAATCGGCCTGACGCCGCAAACGATCGCCCGTTTTCGCGAACGTTTTAACGCGCCGGTGGAAGTGCTGCATTCCGGGCTAAACGACAGCGAGCGTCTTTCGGCATGGCTGAAAGCGAAAAACGGCGAAGCGGCGATTGTCATCGGCACGCGCTCCTCGCTGTTTACGCCGTTTAAAAATCTTGGCGTGATTGTCATCGACGAAGAGCACGACAGCTCTTATAAACAGCAGGAAGGGTGGCGCTACCATGCCCGCGATTTGGCAGTGTATCGCGCCCATAGCGAGCAGATCCCGATTATTCTCGGCTCCGCCACCCCAGCCCTGGAAACGCTATGCAACGTGCGGCAGAAAAAATACCGGATGCTGCGTCTGACGCGGCGCGCAGGCAACGCCCGCCCAGCCCTACAGCATGTGCTGGATTTAAAAGGCCAGCGTCTTCAGGCGGGACTGGCGCCCGCCCTTATCGCCCGTATGCGCCAACATCTCCAGGCCGACAATCAGGTAATTTTATTTCTTAACCGCCGGGGATTCGCGCCCGCGCTGCTTTGCCACGACTGCGGCTGGATTGCGGAGTGCCCGCGTTGCGATCACTACTACACGCTGCACCAGGCGCAGCATCATTTACGCTGTCATCACTGCGACAGCCAGCGTCCGGTGCCGCGTCAGTGCCCCTCCTGCGGCTCCACACATATGTTACCGGTTGGGTTAGGGACGGAACAACTGGAGCAGGTGCTGGCGCCCTTCTTCCCCGGCGTGCCGATCTCACGAATCGACCGTGATACCACCAGTCGTAAAGGCGCGCTGGAGCAGCATCTGGCGGAAGTTCACCGCGGCGGAGCGCGCATTCTGATAGGCACACAAATGCTGGCGAAAGGTCATCACTTCCCGGACGTCACTCTGGTGGCGTTGCTGGACGTCGATGGCGCGCTTTTTTCCGCAGATTTTCGTTCGGCGGAACGCTTCGCCCAGCTCTACACTCAGGTTTCCGGCCGCGCCGGGCGCGCGGGCAAACAGGGCGAAGTGGTGCTCCAAACGCACCATCCTGAGCATCCCCTGCTGCAAACGTTACTGTATAAAGGCTATGATGCGTTTGCGGAACAGGCGCTGGCGGAACGGCAAACGCTCCAGCTTCCGCCGTGGACCAGCCACGTCATTATTCGCGCAGAGGATCACAACAATCAGCAGGCGCCCGTCTTTCTCCAGCAGTTGCGTAATCTGATTCAGGCCAGCCCGCTATCAGACGATAAGCTGTGGATCTTAGGTCCGGTTCCGGCCCTCGCGCCAAAACGCGGCGGCCGCTATCGCTGGCAAATTTTACTTCAGCATCCTTCACGGATCCGCCTGCAACACATCATCAGCGGCACGCTGGCGTTGATCAATACGCTCCCTGAAGCGCGGAAAGTTAAATGGGTTCTGGACGTCGATCCGATTGAAGGATAGTCCTCACGATGCGAGGCGGATCGTAAAATTAAAGATCCATCACACTTTTTATGAAAATTCTGTAACCGCTTCCACGCACTATCTGATAAAAATGTTTTCGATGAGTGTTACCAGGGATAGATCTGCGCCAGCAGTTCCCAGGCGAGGAGAAAGAGTGAAATCGAACAAGCAGGTTACTGCCGCTACGATGAAGGATGTTGCGTTGAAGGCGAAAGTCTCTACAGCAACCGTATCCCGCGCGTTAATGAACCCCGATAAAGTCTCCCAGTCGACCCGTAGCCGGGTTGAACAGGCCGCGCTTGAAGTGGGTTATTTCCCGCAGTCGATGGGGCGAAATGTAAAACGCAATGAATCCCGTACGATTTTGGTGATTGTCCCGGATATTTGCGATCCCTTCTTCAGTGAAATTATCCGCGGTATCGAAGTGACCGCGGCAGAACAGGGGTATCTGGTGCTGATTGGCGATTGCGCCCATCAAAACCAGAAAGAAAAAACCTTTCTTAATCTCATCATCACCAAACAGATCGACGGCATGGTACTTCTCAGTTCCCGACTGCCCTTTGACGCCAGCGTTGAGGAGCAGCGCAATTTGCCTCCGATGGTGATGTCGAATGAGTTCGCGCCGGAGCTTGAACTGCCGACGGTACATATCGATAACCTGACCGCCGCGTTCAATGCCATGAACTACCTGTTGGATTTGGGCCACAAGCGGATTGGCTGTATTGCGGGGCCGGAAGATATGCCGCTCTGTCACTATCGCTTACAAGGTTACGTACAGGCATTAAGACGCAGTGGCATTGTGGTCGATCCGCATTACATCGCCCGTGGCGACTTTACCTTTGAAGCCGGGGCAAACGCATTAAAGCAGTTGCTTGAGCAACCGTTGCCGCCTACCGCCGTCTTTTGTCATAGCGACGTAATGGCGCTGGGCGCGCTCTCCTGGGCCAAGCGCCAGGGTCTGAAAGTACCTGACGATCTGTCGATTATCGGCTTTGACAATATCGCGCTGGCCGAGTTTTGCGACCCTCCGTTGACAACCGTGGCGCAGCCGCGTTTTGACATTGGTCGCGAGGCGATGCTGCTGTTGCTCGATCAGATGCAGGGGCAAAATGTGAGCAGCGGCTCGCGTTTAATGGATTGCGAGCTGATTATTCGCGGTTCTACGCGCGCTTTACCCTAAAGTAAATAGCTTTAAGACTCACCTGTCTGGTCAAAGGCCCGCCGCTTCAGTAACATGACGGGCTGACGAACGAATAAATACAGCGAAACGATAGTGGCACAACGAGATTATGTACGTCGCGGCCAACCGGCTCCTTCGCGGCGCAAAAAGAGCACCTCACGGAACTCACGGAAGAAGCAAAGCAACATGCCTGCCGTCTCGCCGGCAATGGTCGCGATTGCGGCAGCCGTCCTTGTGACCTTTATCGGCGGTCTGTACTTCATTACTCACCATAAGAAAGAAGAGTCCGAAACGCTACAAAACCAGAAAGTCACCGGCAATGGGCTTCCGCCAAAACCGGAAGAGCGCTGGCGTTACATCAAAGAGCTGGAAAGTCGCCAGCCGGGCGTGCGTACGCCAACGGAACCGTCCGCCGGCGGCGAAGTCATGAATCCGAATCAGCTCACCAGCGAACAGCGTCAACTCCTGGAGCAGATGCAGGCGGATATGCGTCAGCAGCCAACGCAACTTAACGAAGTGCCGTGGAACGAGCAGACGCCAGAACAACGCCAGCAAACGCTACAGCGCCAGCGTCAGGCGCAGCAGCAGCAGCAGTGGGCTCAAACGCAGCCTGTTCAGCAACCACGTACGCAGCCGCGGGTAAACGAGCAGCCGCAAACACGCACGGTACAGTCCGCCCCGGCGCAACCCGCGCGCCAAAGTCAGCCGCCGAAGCAGACGGCCTCGCAGCAACCTTATCAGGATTTGCTGCAAACGCCGGCGCATACCAGCGCGGCAGCGCCAAAAGCCGCGCCCATTACGCGCGCGCCTGAAGCGCCGAAGGCGACAGCAGAGAAAAAAGATGAACGTCGCTGGATGGTGCAATGTGGTTCATTCAAAGGCGCTGAGCAGGCAGAAAGCGTCCGCGCTCAGCTGGCATTTGAAGGCTTTGACTCCAAAATTACCACCAATAACGGCTGGAATCGCGTGGTTATCGGGCCGGTGAAAGGTAAAGAAAATGCCGACAGCACCATTAACCGTCTGAAGATGGCGGGCCATACAAACTGCATTCGACTCGCCACCGGGGGTTGAAACCCTCAAAATCTCCCCCATCTATACTTGCATTATGCCCCGTACGCCGTACGGGGCCGCAATTCAGCATTAGTAACCAAGGGGTCTGCTCGTGACAACAATAGTAAGCGTACGCCGTAACGGCCACGTGGTAATCGCCGGTGATGGTCAGGCCACACTGGGTAACACAGTAATGAAAGGCAACGTGAAGAAAGTCCGCCGCCTCTACAACGACAAGGTCATTGCGGGCTTTGCGGGCGGTACTGCGGATGCATTCACGCTGTTCGAGCTGTTTGAACGTAAACTGGAAATGCATCAGGGGCACCTGGTCAAAGCCGCCGTTGAACTGGCGAAAGACTGGCGTACCGACCGTATGCTACGCAAACTGGAAGCGTTGCTGGCCGTCGCGGATGAAACCGCCTCGCTCATCATCACGGGTAACGGCGATGTCGTGCAACCTGAAAACGATTTAATTGCTATCGGCTCCGGCGGTCCTTATGCCCAGGCTGCCGCTCGCGCTCTGTTGGAAAATACCGAGCTCGGCGCGCGCGAAATTGCTGAAAAGGCGTTGGATATTGCAGGCGATATCTGCATTTACACCAACCATTTCCACACCATTGAAGAATTGACCGCCAAAGCGTAAGGACCTCTCATGTCTGAAATGACCCCACGCGAAATTGTCAGCGAACTGAACAAACACATTATCGGCCAGGATAACGCAAAGCGTTCCGTGGCAATTGCATTGCGTAACCGCTGGCGTCGTATGCAGCTTGATGAAGAGCTGCGCCACGAAGTAACGCCGAAAAATATTCTGATGATTGGCCCGACCGGCGTCGGTAAAACCGAAATCGCCCGTCGTCTGGCAAAACTCGCCAACGCGCCATTCATTAAAGTCGAAGCCACCAAATTCACCGAAGTGGGCTATGTCGGGAAAGAAGTGGACTCTATCATCCGCGATCTGACCGATGCCGCGGTGAAAATGGTTCGCGTACAGGCTATCGAGAAAAACCGCTATCGTGCGGAAGAGTTGGCGGAAGAACGTATTCTCGACGTACTGATCCCACCCGCAAAAAATAACTGGGGCCAGGCCGAACAGCAGCAGGAGCCTTCTGCCGCCCGTCAAACGTTCCGCAAAAAACTGCGCGAAGGCCAGCTCGACGATAAAGAGATCGAGATTAACCTCGCCGCCGCGCCGATGGGCGTAGAGATTATGGCGCCTCCGGGCATGGAAGAAATGACCAGCCAGTTGCAGTCTATGTTCCAGAACCTGGGCGGTCAGAAACAGAAACCGCGTAAGCTGAAAATTAAAGACGCGATGAAACTGTTGGTTGAAGAAGAAGCTGCTAAGCTGGTCAACCCGGAAGAGCTGAAACAGGACGCTATCGACGCGGTTGAACAGCACGGCATCGTGTTTATCGATGAAATTGACAAAATTTGTAAGCGTGGCGAAACCTCCGGCCCGGATGTTTCACGCGAAGGCGTACAGCGCGACTTACTGCCGCTGGTAGAAGGCTGCACGGTTTCAACCAAACACGGGATGGTCAAAACGGATCATATTCTGTTTATCGCCTCTGGCGCGTTCCAGGTGGCGAAGCCGTCTGATCTGATCCCGGAACTGCAGGGCCGTCTGCCGATTCGCGTTGAACTTCAGGCGCTGACCACCAGCGATTTCGAACGCATTTTGACCGAGCCAAACGCCTCCGTCACCGTGCAGTATAAAGCGCTGATGGCAACTGAAGGCGTCAATATCGAGTTCACCGATTCCGGTATTAAACGTATTGCCGAAGCCGCCTGGCAGGTTAACGAAACCACCGAAAACATCGGCGCGCGCCGTCTGCATACCGTACTGGAGCGTCTGATGGAAGAAATTTCCTATAACGCCAGCGATCTGCACGGCCAAAACATCACAATTGATGCGGAATATGTGAGCAAACATCTGGATGCGCTGGTCGCAGATGAAGATCTAAGCCGTTTTATCTTATAATCGCGTCCAATGCATTTTCATCACTGTTGATGGGGCTGAAAAGCCCCATTTTTATTGGCGCTAAATATGACTGAACAACAACAAATTAGCCGCACCCAGGCCTGGCTGGAAAGCTTACGACCCAAAACCTTACCCCTCGCCTTCGCGGCGATTATCGTCGGTACGGCCCTGGCATGGTGGCAAGGCTATTTCGATCCTCTGGTCGCACTGCTGGCCCTTATCACCGCCGGGCTGCTGCAAATTTTATCCAACCTCGCCAACGATTATGGCGACGCTGTCAAAGGCAGTGATAAACCGGATCGCATCGGGCCGCTGCGGGGGATGCAAAAAGGCGTCATCACCCGGCAGGAGATGAAGCGGGCGTTAATCATTACCGTCGTGCTGATCTGTATCTCCGGACTGGCGCTGGTGGCGGTCGCGTGCCATACGTTAAGCGATTTTGTCGGCTTCCTGATTTTGGGCGGGCTGTCGATTATCGCCGCCATCACCTACACCGTGGGTAATCGGCCCTACGGTTATATCGGGCTGGGTGATATCTCTGTCCTCGTATTCTTTGGCTGGCTAAGTGTCATGGGGAGCTGGTATCTCCAGGCGCATACGCTGATTCCGGCGCTGATTCTCCCGGCCACCGCCTGCGGTTTACTGGCGACGGCGGTGCTGAATATTAATAACCTGCGCGATATTAATAGCGACAGAGAGAACGGCAAAAACACCCTTGTAGTACGACTGGGCGATGTCAACGCGCGTCGTTATCACGCCTGCCTGTTGCTAGGCGCGCTGCTCTGTCTGGCGCTGTTTAATCTGCTCTCGCTACACAGTCCGTGGGGATGGTTGTTTATTCTGGCCGCGCCCTTGCTCATTAAACAAGCGCGCTACGTAATGCGCGAAAGGGAGCCTGCGGCAATGCGCCCGATGCTTGAACGTACCGTTAAAGGCGCGTTGTTAACCAATCTGTTATTTGTGATTGGGATACTCTTAAGTCAGTGGGCCGTTTAACTGACAAATATCAATTAACAATTGATGATTTTGCCAACAGTATACTTAGCGCGATATACTAAAAATTCTCGCAGCAACTGAACGTTAAGCCTATGAAATACGATACTTCCGAGCTTTGTGACATCTATCAGGAAGATGTCAACGTCGTGGAACCGCTGTTCTCTAATTTTGGAGGGCGGTCGTCGTTTGGCGGACAAATCATCACGGTAAAATGTTTCGAGGACAACGGGTTGCTGTACGATCTGCTCGAACAAAATGGCCGTGGTCGGGTTCTGCTGGTCGATGGCGGCGGTTCTGTCCGCCGTGCATTAGTCGATGCGGAGCTGGCGCGTCTGGCCACGCAAAATGAATGGGAAGGGCTGGTTATCTATGGCGCGGTGCGTCAGGTGGACGATCTGGAAGAGCTGGATATCGGCATTCAGGCGATCGCCGCCATTCCGGTTGGCGCCGCAGGTGAAGGCATTGGGGAAAGCGATGTGCGCGTCAATTTCGGCGGCGTGACGTTCTTCTCCGGCGATCATCTCTATGCCGACAACACAGGAATTATCCTTTCCGAAGACCCGCTTGATATCGAGTGATCAAAAAAGGCGCCGTAAGGCGCCTTTTTTATGCGTTGTCGCTGATTGCCGGATGTCGGCTTACGCCTTATCCGGCCCACCGGTATCCGCATTCTAAATCCTCTATAGATTTCGCGTCAGGGCAAGGCGGCAAGTAAGTGAATCCCCAGGAGCATAGGCCACTATGTGACTGGGGTGAACGCACGCAGCCAACGCCGCCATAACGTGAAATATGACGAGGATTAGACTTCTTCCATACGACCAAGCAGCGCCTGCAAACGTTCCTGCCAGCCGCTCTGCTGTTCCTTCAGAGAATTATTTTCACGCTCGAGTTCTTCACGTTGATGCTGTGCAGACTGCACTTCCTGCGTCAGGCTGTTGTTCTTTTCTTTCAGCTCTTCAATTTCCATCTGTAACAGGGTGATGGTGTCAATCGCCTGCTGTACTTTTGCTTCCAGTTTCTCAAACACTTCTAAAGACATGATCTTACCTCTCCTGAATTGCAAGGCGACGCTTCACGTAAACGCGCACAACATATAGTGTCGATTGTATGAAGCCCCGCTCTCGCTGTCCAGCGACATACCGCGTAGATCGCGGTTTGCAGCAATTTTCATCCATCTCCTGGTAACATTCATTCAATAACTTAAAAGTGTTAACATATTGGTTAATGAAATGATTCAATTCACTCTCTTCTGCTGTCTCAAAATGCGCCTCATGGCGCGATAACGCTCATTTTATTGACGCAGTACACACATTTTGATTTCGATATTTCTCGTTTTTGCTCGTTAACGATAAATTAACAGTGTGCCTACAGGGCATCGTGGATGTCCATGACCTCCTCGCATACCAATAATCATTACATACTCTTCAGGATCCGATTATGAGTCAAACATCAACCTTAAAAGGCCAGTGCATTGCTGAATTCCTCGGTACCGGGTTGTTGATTTTTTTCGGTGTGGGTTGTGTCGCTGCGCTTAAAGTTGCCGGAGCTACTTTTGGACAGTGGGAAATCAGCGTCATCTGGGGTCTGGGAGTAGCGATGGCTATCTACCTGACGGCAGGTGTTTCTGGCGCACACCTGAACCCGGCAGTGACCATCGCACTCTGGCTATTTGCCTGTTTCGACAAACGTAAAGTTGTTCCTTTTATTATTTCTCAAGTTGCCGGCGCCTTTTGCGCAGCGGCGTTAGTTTACGGGCTTTATTACAATCTTTTTGTGGACTTCGAACAAACCCACCATATCGTCCGTGGCAGCGTTGAAAGTCTCGATCTCGCAGGCATTTTCTCAACTTACCCGAATCCTCATATCAATTTTGTGCAGGCCTTCGCGGTTGAAATGGTGATTACCGCTATTCTGATGGGGCTGATTCTGGCGCTGACCGACGACGGTAACGGCGTACCTCGCGGTCCGCTTGCGCCACTGCTCATTGGTTTACTGATCGCCGTTATCGGTGCCTCTATGGGGCCGTTGACCGGGTTTGCGATGAATCCGGCGCGTGACTTTGGCCCCAAAATGTTCGCCGGGCTTGCCGGCTGGGGTGAAATTGCGTTTACCGGCGGTAGAGACATTCCTTACTTCCTGGTGCCGCTGTTTGGCCCCATCGTCGGCGCCATTCTGGGCGCGTTTGCTTATCGCAAATTTATTGGCCGTCATTTGCCGTGCGATACCTGCGTCGTGGAAGAGAAGGACTCCACCGCGACCACACAACAAAATGCTTCGCTGTAATCTGATTACGGGACAAAATTATGACTGAAAAAAAATATATCGTTGCGCTCGACCAGGGTACCACCAGCTCCCGCGCGGTCGTTATGGATCATGACGCGAATATCGTCAGCGTATCACAGCGTGAATTTGAGCAAATTTATCCTAAGCCAGGCTGGGTAGAACACGACCCGATGGAAATTTGGGCGTCCCAAAGCTCAACGCTGGTAGAAGTACTGGCTAAGGCCGATATCAGTTCCGATCAGATTGCCGCTATCGGTATCACCAACCAACGTGAAACCGCGATCGTCTGGGAACGTGAAACCGGCAAACCGATATACAACGCTATTGTCTGGCAGTGCCGTCGTACCGCCGATATTTGCGAACAGCTTAAACGCGACGGCCTGGAAGATTACATCCGCGACAATACCGGTCTGGTCGTCGACCCGTACTTCTCTGGCACTAAAGTGAAATGGATCCTTGACCATGTGGAAGGTTCGCGCGAACGCGCGAAGCGTGGCGAGCTGCTGTTCGGTACGGTGGATACCTGGCTTATCTGGAAGATGACGCAGGGCCGCGTCCACGTTACGGATTACACCAACGCCTCACGAACCATGCTGTTCAACATCCATGATTTGGACTGGGACGATAAGATGCTGGACGTGCTGGATATCCCACGCGCGATGCTGCCCCAGGTACGTAAGTCCTCCGAAGTCTACGGCCAGACCAATATTGGCGGTAAAGGCGGTACGCGTATTCCTATCGCCGGGATTGCCGGGGATCAGCAGGCCGCGCTCTTCGGCCAACTGTGCGTAAAGGAAGGAATGGCAAAGAATACCTACGGCACCGGCTGCTTTATGCTGATGAACACCGGCGAGAAAGCGGTAAAATCGGAAAACGGCCTGCTGACCACCATCGCCTGCGGACCAAGCGGCGAAGTCAACTATGCGCTGGAAGGCGCGGTGTTTATGGCGGGAGCGTCCATTCAATGGCTGCGTGATGAAATGAAGCTCATCAGCGACGCGTTCGACTCCGAATATTTCGCCACGAAAGTGAAAGATACCAACGGTGTCTACGTAGTTCCGGCCTTCACCGGTCTGGGCGCGCCGTACTGGGACCCGTATGCCCGCGGCGCCATTTTTGGCCTGACCCGCGGCGTGAACTCTAATCACATTATCCGCGCGACGCTCGAATCCATCGCTTACCAGACCCGCGACGTACTGGAAGCGATGCAGGCCGACTCCGGCATCCGCCTGCACGCTCTGCGTGTGGACGGCGGTGCAGTGGCCAACAACTTCCTGATGCAGTTCCAGTCAGATATTCTCGGCACGCGGGTGGAACGCCCGGAAGTGCGCGAAGTGACCGCGCTGGGCGCCGCCTATCTGGCTGGTCTGGCCGTCGGTTACTGGCAGAACCTGGACGAGCTGCAGGAAAAAGCCGTCATTGAGCGAGAATTCCGCCCCGGCATTGAAACCACCGAGCGTAACTACCGTTACAGCGGCTGGAAGAAAGCGGTTAAACGCGCAATGGCGTGGGAAGATCACGACAAGTAATACTATCAGTCGGCCTATTTTATAGGCCGACTCACTAAAAATGGCATTAATCGCTTATTTTACTGGTATATATCTGCGTAATTTTATCTTCCATCTCCTGGTAGCTATCAATAAATTGATAATCAACATGGTTATTATATTTCGTAGCATAAGGATACGCATAACCTTGTGAATTCTTTCGATCTGACGTAGTAAAGAAAAACTTAGCATATCGGCGTGGTGATACTCCCTCAAACTGAATAAAATTCACTTTCTGGGTATCATTAATGTTTGTATCATTAATGGCATCGTCATGGAGATCTAAGGCAAGGCTTTTTTCATAAGGCTCTATATAGTAAACACTAACAATACCTGCAGCAACAATATGACGAGCACAATTATGGCAAGGATATGTAGTAGTGAACATAATCTTATTTTTAGTGGATGCCTCTCCTGTACGTGCTAACGTTGTAATGGCATCCATTTCAGCATGTATCGCTCTCGAATATTCAATTAAAGATTTTATTGGGGAGTTGCTATAAATATTAGATGCAAGTTTTTCTACAAAGTCAGTATCAACGAATATACTCCGAATAGCTTTTTCTAATAAAGGTTTTGATGAACTTTGCGTGAGCACATTATCTAAACTTAGATTGATTTGTTTAGTTATGCTATCTTTAATTTTAGCTTTATGCATGTCATTATAACATTTACCTCCCTTATGAATACATCTGAAATCTTTATTTTCATCTTCAAATGTATACAGCCCTCCACCAGGTCTGGGCACATCATTTCTTCCGGTTGATAAAATATTCCCTTCATGGTCAACAATAGCCGCTCCAACCTGCCGAGACAAACATGCAGATTGAAGAGAAGCGCTAAAGGCATTAAACATACCTTTCTCATGCAGTGATGGGGTGAGTCCATTTTTTCCATGAATCAAGCCCAAAAACCGTTCTACTTTATTATTTAGCTGAGTTGAATGACTTTGATTATTTCTTATAAAGAAATCGGCATCAAGAATAGTTTTTTCAACTTGCTGCCCTTTGCTTCCGCCACTTTTACGATCTAAATGTATGAGTTCATCTATATGCTGAGGAGAAATCCCTTCATCTCTTAAGTTTCTTTTTCTCTCAGATTCGTTTCTTACAACTCCTATTAGATAGAAGTTATGTTGATAAACAAGTCTTAATAACTCAACTTCAGCAGGGTTTTTTAATTGATCGATAATATACACAAACCTTTCATTAAAACGTGCTTCAGCATTTATCGAAGTTCTTGATTTTTGTTTTATTTCAGCAATACTGGCAATAGCGGCCTCAGCCATAATCTGAGGGCCATAATTTTCTCTTAGGGCATTACCTTGATTTTGCTTTTCTATATATCGGTTATAGGGATCAGTATTTACAGAAGTTTTTTTAACTTTATCCATTAAAGAACTTATGTGGATATGATGAACCTTATAACCAAGATTTTCAAGATTATTTTCAAATGCTAATCTAATTGCTTTTATTCCAGACCCAATTGGCCCACAGAAAGCCAAAATCAATTCTTTTGATTGCCTGTTTTTTATAATTTCAATTGAATTTTGGGAGGAGGAATCTTGGTCAGAAGAAACAGGAGGAAGTTTTTGTGCAGTATTAGTTCCCATTTAAATGCTCACAATCTACAGTTGAGAGCACTCAATATAGAATACTTAACTATTGATCACCACTTCAGTGCTTTTGCCCTGGCAAGAATAGCAGCAATAGCTTGATCATCATCAACATTTTCAATGCTTTTCTTGGGCGTAAAGGTGAGAACCATAGCGCTTTCGTTATCAGCATTACTCTCGTTAGAGCGATCGCCCGCCGGAGCTGTATCTCTACGATGTTCATCTAATGTTATAACCATAAGCTTTTCCCTTCGTTAACCCGCATGTATTCTACGCATACCCTGCTTAGCGTCAATATCAAAAAATAGCAATATTAGAACAATAGCCTATAATTTTTTAAATTCAATAGCTTACATTAACCTATTGAATCTTAATAAAAATACTATATTAAAGAGTTCTACTTATTACATGTTACACTGCGCGCCACTCCTTTTTGCTACGAGTTTTTTATGAGACGAGAACTTGCCATCGAATTTTCCCGTGTGACCGAAGCGGCGGCGCTGGCTGGCTACAAATGGCTGGGACGCGGCGATAAAAATACCGCGGACGGCGCGGCGGTCAACGCCATGCGTATCATGCTCAACCAGGTCAACATTGACGGCACCATCGTGATTGGCGAAGGCGAAATCGACGAAGCCCCGATGCTCTATATCGGCGAGAAAGTCGGTACCGGCCACGGCGATGCGGTAGATATCGCCGTCGATCCGATTGAGGGCACGCGCATGACGGCGATGGGTCAGGCGAACGCGCTGGCGGTGCTGGCGGTCGGCGATAAAGGCTGTTTCCTGAATGCGCCCGATATGTATATGGAAAAACTGATTGTCGGTCCGGGCGCCAAAGGGGCAATCGATCTCAATCTGCCGCTGGCGGATAACCTGCGCAACATCGCGGATGCGCTGGGTAAACCGCTTGGCGATCTGACCGTGACCATTCTGGCAAAACCGCGTCATGACGAGGTCATCGCAGAGATGGCCAAACTGGGCGTACGCGTGTTTGCCATTCCTGACGGCGACGTCGCGGCCTCAATTCTGACCTGTATGCCGGATAGCGAAGTCGACGTGCTGTACGGGATTGGCGGCGCACCAGAAGGCGTGGTATCCGCAGCGGTGATCCGCGCGCTGGACGGCGATATGCAGGGGCGTCTGCTGGCGCGCCATGACGTGAAAGGCGACAGCGAAGAAAACCGCCGCATTGGCGAACAGGAACTGGCGCGCTGCAAAGCAATGGGCATTGAAGCGGGCAAGGCGTTATGCCTGGGCGATATGGCGCGTAGCGATAACGTTATTTTCTCCGCGACCGGCATCACGAAAGGCGATCTGCTGGAAGGAATTAGCCGGAAAGGCCATATCGCCACGACGGAAACACTGCTGATCCGCGGCAAATCACGCACCATCCGCCGCATTCAGTCGATCCACTATCTTGATCGTAAAGATCCGGATGTACAGGCGCATATCCTCTAGCGCATTTGTTAGTTAGAGCCTTCCAGCCTCGCGGGGCTGGAAATCTTTCTCCTGACGAACGAAGATAAGGTTAGCGATTCAGAACAGGAGAAAACCATGGCCGATTGGGTAACAGGTAAAGTCACTAAGGTGCAAAACTGGACTGACGCACTGTTCAGCCTGACCGTTCACGCCCCCATTAATCCTTTTACTGCAGGCCAATTTACCAAACTCGGACTGGAGATCGATGGCGAGCGCGTTCAGCGCGCGTATTCCTATGTGAATGCGCCTGACAATCCGAATTTAGAGTTTTATCTGGTGACGGTGCCGCAAGGAAAGCTCAGCCCGCGGCTGGCGGCGCTAAAACCTGGCGATGAGGTGCAAGTGGTCAGCGACGCGTCGGGTTTCTTTGTACTGGATGAAGTGCCTGACTGCGAGACGCTATGGATGCTGGCGACCGGAACCGCTATTGGCCCGTATTTGTCTATTCTGCAATATGGCCAGGATGTCGCGCGCTTTAAAAATCTGGTCTTAGTCCACGCCGCACGCTTCGCCGCCGATTTAAGCTATCTGCCGCTAATGCTGGAACTGCAACAGCGTTATGAAGGCAAGCTGCGCATCCAAACGGTGGTCAGCCGGGAGAGCGTGCCAGGCTCGCTTACCGGACGCGTGCCTGCGCTCATTGAAAACGGCGAGCTGGAAAAAGCCGTTGGATTACCGATGGATAAAGAGACCAGCCACGTCATGCTGTGCGGGAACCCGCAGATGGTGCGCGATACGCAGCAACTGCTGAAAGAGACCCGACAGATGACTAAACATCTGCGCCGCCGACCGGGGCATATGACGGCTGAACATTACTGGTGATGTTTTACCGAATGGCGGCTGGGGCTTATCCGGCCTGCAAATCATCACCACTCTGTAGACCCGGTAAGCGTCAGCGCCACCGGGCAAATTACGGTTTACCGCCCGTTACAGCTCTGCTTTA
The DNA here is from genome assembly GCF_046569525.1 of Salmonella sp. 741265055_HSA. NCBI lineage: Bacteria > Pseudomonadati > Pseudomonadota > Gammaproteobacteria > Enterobacterales > Enterobacteriaceae > Salmonella > Salmonella sp. 741265055_HSA. The sequence goes on from NZ_JBKFSQ010000011.1 coordinate 35,169, forward strand.
AACTTCACGTCCTGTGTCGCTTTCCCAAACTTATTTTCCCCCTGAACACCGACAAACGCGCCCAAATCGATAAGCATCATCACCAGGATCAGCGTCGGAATAAATCGCCCGACGACCCACTGCCACATCCCCGGCAGCATCACCCAGTTTCCGGCCAGCAGCATCCACGCCAGAATCATCAGCAACGCCCACGCGCCGGATCGCCCCCGGTCATGCAGACGTTTGACCATGACGGCGGCGGTCGGCCACAGCAGGCACACCAGGCAAAATGCCGCCGTTTGGATATCAAGCAGGTTTTTCCCCGCCAGCGAAAATAGCGCCAGCATCCCGGCAAACCAGAGGCCGATCCAAATCCAGAAATCACGGCGTCCGATACGCCCTTTAAATGAGAATAACCATTGCTGTATGGTCATGTAAGTTCCTTATATTTTGCCTTCCGCTACAGTTTACCCTTTTGACAAGCCCGACAGTTATCGTTTTAATCGTGAGCAGTCCTAACGAAAGGTAAGATTGATGAAGCCAGGATGTACTCTGTTTTTACTGTTGTTTTCTGCTCTCACCGCCAGCATAACGGCGCACGCGCAGCTCTCTTCATCGACCACGACAGCGCCCTATCTGCTGGCGGGCTCGCCAACCTTTGATCTTTCTATTAGCCAGTTTCGTGAGAACTTTAACCGCCAGAATCCCGATCTGCCGCTCAATGAATTTCGCGCCATTGAGAATAGCCGCGATAAGGCGAATCTGACCCGCGCCGCCAGTAAGATTAACGAAAATCTGTATGCCTCCACGGCGCTGGAGCGCGGTACGCTCAAAGTGAAAAGTATGCAGATTACCTGGCTGCCCATTCAGGGGCCGGAACAGAAAGCGGCGAAAGCGAAAGCGCTGGAATATATGGCCGCCATTATTCGCACTGTCGCCCCGTTGCTGACAAAAGAGCAAAGCCAGAAAAAACTGCAAAAGATGCTTATCGCCGGTAAAGGTAAACACTATTACGCCGAGACCGAAGGCGCGGTACGTTATGTTGTCGCAGATAACGGCGAAAAGGGGCTGACCTTCGCGGTTGAACCGATTAAGCTGGCGTTATCTGAAAATCTGGAAGGGGCGAATTGATGACAAAAAGCAAAGCCTTTCCGGGGATGAATCTCTATACTGTTTCACAGACCATGCTGCTCTGACGAGCGGCCATCTTCCTTAATTCGCTGACTAAGCGTGGAGAAATGAAATGCGACATCCTTTAGTGATGGGTAACTGGAAACTGAACGGCAGCCGCCACATGGTAAACGAACTGGTGGCTAACCTGCGTAAAGAACTGGCGGGCGTAGCAGGCTGCGACGTGGCAATCGCTCCGCCGGAAATGTATATCGATCTGGCGAAACGCGCTGCTGCCGGCAGCCACATCATGCTGGGCGCGCAGAATGTTGATCTGAATCTGTCTGGCGCATTCACCGGTGAAACTTCGGCTGAAATGCTGAAAGATATCGGCGCGCAGTACATTATTATCGGCCACTCCGAGCGTCGTACTTATCACAAAGAATCTGACGAGCTGATCGCCAAAAAATTCGCCGTACTGAAAGAACAAGGTCTGACGCCGGTACTGTGCATCGGTGAAACCGAAGCGGAAAACGAAGCGGGCAAAACAGAAGAAGTGTGCGCGCGCCAGATCGACGCCGTTCTGAAAACGCAGGGCGCGGCAGCCTTTGAAGGCACGGTTATCGCTTATGAACCCGTATGGGCGATCGGTACCGGCAAATCTGCAACTCCTGCGCAGGCGCAGGCAGTTCACAAATTCATCCGTGACCACATTGCTAAAGCTGACGCGAAAATCGCTGAACAGGTCATTATCCAGTACGGCGGTTCTGTTAATGCGTCCAACGCCGCCGAACTGTTCGCGCAGCCGGACATCGACGGCGCGCTGGTTGGCGGTGCTTCTCTGAAAGCTGACGCCTTCGCGGTGATCGTGAAAGCAGCAGAAGCGGCTAAACAGGCTTAAGTTGTTGCGACGGGAGGAACTTACCTCCCGTCATTATCGCGTTACCAGTATCCCAACCAGTGCCACCAGAAAGCGCCGGTCACGCCCCAGATAATCAGGTTGACTACGCTCATCACCAGCCCTGTTTTCCACCACTCCGCCAACGTAACATAACCAGAGCCAAAGATAATGGGCGCGGTGCCCGTACCGTAGTGGGTGAGCGACATCATCAATGAAGAAGAAAAACCGAGCATCAGCCCAAGAAGCGCCGGCGGCGCGCCGAGACCCAATCCCGCAGCAAAGAACGCCGCAAACATCGCGGTGATGTGCGCCGTGGTGCTGGCGAAAAAGTAATGTGAATAAACATAAAGCAAGATCAGCAGTAGCGTTGCTATGCTCCAGTGCATACCGAGATGATTGATGGCACTACCAACGCTGGTCGCCAGCCAGCCGACCAGCCCCAGTTTGCTGAGAAAATCAGCCATCATCACCAGCGCGGCGAACCAGACAATAGTATCCCATGCCCCACGACATTTCAGAATGTCGTCCCAGCTTAATACTCCCGTCAACAACAGAATTGATAAGCCAATTAATGCGGCGCTGGTAGGATTGACGGTCCAGCCGCTCCCCATGAGCATGGCAGGAACGCCGGCCCACAGACAAAGCAGCAAAATAAAAACCGCGAGGGTGATTTTCTCTGCCAGCGAGAGAGGGCCAAGCGCAGTTAGCTTTTGTCGGGCGAACTGCGGCGCATCCGGCGTACGCGTAACGGCAGGCGGGTAGAGCCACCAGATCACAATGGGCATCACAACCAGCGATACCACCGCAGGAAGGAGCGCGGCGATAGCCCACATTCCCCAGGTCATATTCAGTACCCCGTCCGTTCCTTTGGTCAAGAAACTAACAATTAACGGGTTAGGCGCAGTTGCAGTAATAAACATCGCCGAACTGATTGGATTAATATTGTAATTTACCAGCGCGAGGTAACGGCCCGTTGCGCCATTCTCACGGTTTCCAGGCTGGGAACCAAGACTTTCCGCAATCGCCCGCATTACCGGGTGAATAATGCCGCCGCCGCGCGCGGTATTACTTGGCGTCACCGGCGCAATCAGGGTTTCCGCCAGCGTTAATGCCCAGGCGATTCCTAACGTTCTTTTACCAAACAGCGCAATAAACCCATAGCCTATACGCGCGCCCAGTCCCGTTTTCAACAAACTTTGCGACAGCATGATGGATAAGCCAATCAGCCAGATAAGTTGATTAGAAAAACCGCTCAACGCATCGTTCAGCGCCGCTGAAGGTTTACCGGGATGGGTGACGCCGGTCAATGCCACCAGCATAATCGCCACAATCGCAATAGCGCCAATCGGCATGGCTTTCCCAATAATCGCCGCGATAGTGCCGATAAACAGTGCCAGCAGATGCCACGCCTGTGGAGTCACATCTGCAGGGCAAGGGATAACAAACCAGATGGTCAGCGTAATCACGATCGAAATGATGGCAGGCCAACAGCGAATGGGGGTCAATCTGTCCATGAATCATTCCTTGAGTTTCCAGCGCACACATCTGCGCTCCGGTATTAACCGGCATCGGTGCAAATAAAACAATTCACCATCTCACAAAACAAAAAATTAACAGTCTGTTAAAGCTATAATTTCCCCAGAACTCGAAACCAGGCGTAATCCAGTGGTAACAGTACCAGATACGTCACCGCCGCCAGCGCCAGACACAGCAACATTCCCGCCTTTGCCGGCACCTTTCCTAACGCCATCGCAACGACAATCGGCGACGCCTGATACGGTAATAGCGGCGTGGAATAACCCAGCACCTGAATCATAATGACTGATAACAGTGGAAAACCGGTAGCATCCGCAAAACTTTCCGCCAGTGTCGTATAGAGCGCCGGTACGCCGTTCGCGGTCATAATAAAATTCAGCGCCGTCGTGATACCCGTGAGCGCAAGGAAACTGGTAAACGGTTTTTGCGTATCTAATGGCATAACGCGCAGTAATGTTTCCCCCACCGCATTACCAATACCGGTTTGCGTTACGGTGAGCGCCAGCCCCAGAATCCCGGCGACATAAATACAGGCGCGAATATTAATACCACTGGCAAACTCATCCCCGCTGATAAAACCTACTCGCGGCAACATCGTTACTACCGCTGCCGCCAGACCGGTCCAGGCCGGGCCAATACCGTGCCAGCTTTCCGTTACCCACATCGTCAACACTACCGCCAACATCCACGCCAGCCGCTTTTCATTGCAGCTTATTGGCGCAGGCGGTTCTGCCTCATGCGGCGCATGGGGCGCACCGGGAAATAACCAGCAAATCAGGGCGATTAATACGATGCCTTTTAACCATCCCAGTACTGGCGTATGCATCAGTAAATACGGCACATAGTTCAGGTGGATGCCATAAGAGCCTTCTGCCGCGCCGCTCATCACCAGGTTGGGCACGTTCGCAGGCAAAATGGTGGCGGAAAGCTGGAAGGTACCAAACCCGACAGCCAACGCTAACCCATACCAGGCGCGGGTGCCATCCGCTATTCCGGCGCGTTTCGCCATCGCCGCGACAATCGGCATTAGCAGCGCAATACGCCCCATATTTGAGGGCATCACAAACGCCAGAGCATAGCTAAGCAACACCACACTGCTAACCATCAGAGGCCAGGAGTCCGTTAATTTAGCCGATAACGCGCACGCCGCTCTGTCCGCAAGCCCGGTTTTACGAATCGCGATCCCCAGCACGAATCCGCTGAATACCAGCCAGAAAGCTGAAGAAGCAAAACCGCCGAAGATCGTTTCCGGCGGCGCAATTTTCGTCGCCATCGCTATAGTAAAAAAGAGCAGCGCGGTTATAAATTCCGGCAACAATGAAGTGGCCCAAAGCAGGATAGTAATGCCGACAACCAACGAAGGAAGAAACAGAGGGTGCGAAAGCCAGAGCGACATGCCTGTCTCCTGTTGTTTTTTTCAACAAGAATACGGGGACAGGCACGTAGAGTAAACGCCAGAATCGCCAGGGTTACTTCAGGATCTCACACTGATGATCCTGAATTTCCTCGGCAGAAGCGCGATTGAAGGTCAGTAAATTACGTTCGGTCGCCAACAGGACAAAAGAGCCATCGCTTTGGCGTACCACCGCCAGCGCATAGCGTCCCATATGATCGCGCGCTTCCGGCACCTCTTCCGCCAGCATCATAAACGGACTACGCTGCGCCAGTTCGCTCTCGGTTACCCGGCGCGCCAGGTATTCATGCCCCACCAGGTCGCCCGGTAGCGGAAGCCAGCGAGTGCTGATGCGCGTGAGATCGTTATCCAGTTGTTCCCGAACGTCAGGACGGATGCAAGAAATATGGATATGCAAATGGTCCTGTGAACGACCAAGCCACGAATTAATCGCCAGCGAGACTGCGCTATCCGGAATATCATGCCCATATTTTTTACTCATATAGCCGCGAGCCTGCCAGGCCAACCAGAAAAAGTTGGGCGTAGCGGGTTCCAGCAATAGCGGGCTTTCTGTACCGTTGATACGGTAGGTGGGCATCAATAAATATTGCAACGGACCGTGACGATCTTTAAAGACGACATAGCCGGCGCGAGGTTTGACTTCCGCGCAAGGCGCTGGGTTTTGATGCTGTAACTGATCGGGCAGGCATTGTTCAAGCACGATTTCCCGTAACGCATCAGGATTGCCGGAAAATTTCCAGTAACCGACGCCCGCCGCGGCGACCATCACTATCACCGCCAGTAAAAAGTAGCCTGTTTTTTTCATGTTATGCGTTCCCTGTGACCCATAGACGGGGAAGAGTAACGCAAAATGGTGGCAAAGAAAAAACCCGGTAACATAATACGTTACCGGGTTTATAAACGGTTTAGCGTTTGCTGATTTGGTCGAACGTACCGCCATTAGCGAAGTGATCTTTTTGCGCCTTCGCCCAGCCGCCAAACACCTCGTCAATGGTGAACAGCTTCAGCTTCGGAAACGCATCGTCGTATTTTTTCGCCACGTCAGCATCGCGCGGACGGTAGAAGTTTTTCGCTGCTATCTCCTGCCCTTCCGGCGAGTAGAGATACTTGAGATACGCTTCCGCTACCGCTTTGGTGTCTTTCTTTTCCACCACTTTGTCGACTACGGAAACGGTCGGCTCTGCGAGAATAGATTCACTCGGGGTCACTATCTCGAATTTATCTTTACCCAGTTCGTTCGTCGCCAGCAGCGCTTCATTTTCCCAGGCGATCAGCACATCACCGATACCGCGTTCAACGAAAGTATTGGTTGAGCCACGCGCACCGGAGTCCAGCACTTCAACGTTTTTAAACAAGGCTTTGACAAAGTCCTGCGCTTTGGCCTGATCGTTATTGTTGTGGTGCAGGGCGTAGCCCCATGCCGCCAGATAGTTCCAGCGTGCGCCGCCGGAGCTTTTCGGGTTTGGCGTAATCACCGACACACCGGGTTTAATCAGATCGTTCCAGTCATGAATTTGTTTTGGATTGCCTTTACGGACCAGGAAAACGATGGTGGAGGTGTAAGGTGCTGAGTTATCCGGCAGACGCTTAATCCAGTTTTTATCGATACGACCACGTTCAGCAATAGCGTCCACATCGTAAGCCAGCGCCAGCGTCACGACATCGGCTTCAATGCCGTTAATAACGGAAGTCGCCTGTTTACCCGAACCGCCGTGCGATTGGCGGATCACGACGTTGTCGCCGGTTTCCTGCTTCCAGTGCGCGCTAAACGCTTTGTTGTACTGCTCGTACAGCTCACGCGTTGGATCGTACGATACGTTAAGTAACTGAATATCCTTTGCCAGAATGCTGGTTGACGCCAGCAATAATGTGAACCCCACGCCCCACTTTTTCATCGCCCGACTCGCTTATGTTGTGTTGTGATGAACAAAGCGTGCCAGAAAGAGATCCAAACATTAAAGAATAAAAAAAGATTTGCTATAACTTCGAGGAATAAATCTGAGGGATTGCCGGATGGCGGCTAGCGCCTAATCCGGCCTACACGTTTCTGCAACCTGTAGGCCTGATAAGCGTAGCGCCATCAGGCGCGCAAAAACAATCAGTACAGTTTTTTCGCGCACTCCATCCAGTCGCTTTTGAACGGACGCTTCATGTTTTCAATCGCATCGATGATGTCATGATGAACAAGCTGCTCGTTCTGGATACCGACACAACGACCGCCATGGCCTTCCAGCAGCAGGTCAATAGCATACGCGCCCATACGGGAAGCCAGAATGCGATCGTAAGGTACCGGGGAACCACCGCGCTGAATGTGGCCGAGCACCGTCGCACGCGTTTCACGGCCCGTTTCTTTTTCAATAAAATGCGCCAGTTCGTCAACATCGCACATATGTTCGGTGATAGCGACGATAGCGTGTTTTTTCCCTTTCGCGATCCCGGCTTTGATTTCCGCCACCAGATCTTCGCGATTAAATTCAACTTCCGGCACCACGATAAACTCACAGCCGCCAGCAATAGCCGCCGCCAACGTCAGGTCGCCGCAATAACGGCCCATCACCTCAACGATAGAGATACGCTGGTGAGAAGAGGAGGTGTCACGCAGACGGTCAATCGCTTCCACTACAGTGCCGAGAGCAGTGAAATAGCCGATAGTGTAGTCGGTGCCTTTGATGTCGTTATCGATAGTGCCTGGCAGACCGATGCACGGGAAGCCCATTTCAGTCAGACGTTTTGCACCCATATAAGAACCGTCGCCGCCAATAACTACCAGCGCATCGATACCGCGTTTTTTCAGGTTTTCGATCGCGACAGCGCGAATATTTTCGTCACGGAATTCCGGGAAACGGGCGGAACCGAGGAAAGTACCGCCACGGTTGATCATGTCAGATACGCTGTAACGGTCAAGCTGAACCATACGATCTTCATACAGGCCCAGATAGCCGTCATAAATGCCCATGACTTCCAGCCCTTCCGTCAACGCTGCGCGCACAACACCGCGGATTGCCGCGTTCATGCCCGGCGCATCACCGCCGCTTGTCAACACACCGATTTTCTTAATCATGACTACCTCTGAACTTTGGAATGCAAAATGAAATCTATTGCCGGAAGCCGATTTCGCACTTCGAAACGATCCAACGAATATACAGATAGTATAACAATCCCTTCCTGCTGAATTGATTCAGGTCAGGCCAAATGGCGGTAATTTATACACAAAATGCTGGCCTGGCTCACTTTTTAACAATCAATTATACAAGCTCGAACTTCCTGCCTTCCCTGGGAACGACTGAACAGGGATCCTGATGAATAATGACATCTGAACCCGGAAAACGCCGTAAAATCGCCTGCTCTACCTGGTCAGCCACAAAATGCGCCTGAACGAGCGGCAGATTATCTTCCATTTCCAAATGAATCTGAATAAAGCGAGTCGGCCCTGACTGCCGCGTGCGGAGATCGTGCGCGCCGCTGACTCCCGGCCATGACGTCACGATATCAATAATTTCCTGTCGTTCCGCATCGGGCAGCGCGCGATCCAATAATGACTGCACCGCCTCATACCCCATACGTAACGCGCTATACAAAATATAGATGCCGATACCTAACGCAAACAGGGCATCCGCACGATGCCAACCGTACCAGGATAACCCCAGCGCGATAAGAATCGCTCCGTTCATCATAACATCAGACTGATAATGAAGCATATCCGCCCGTACCGCCTGACTTTGGGTCTTGCGTACCACCCAGCGCTGAAACGTGACCAGTATAATAGTGCATATCAGAGCGATGACGGTAACGCCAATCCCCACGCCGGGGTCGTTCATTGGCGTCGGCTTAATCAGATTCTGGATACTGGTCAAAAACAGAAACAACGCCGAACCGGAAATAAACATACTTTGCGCCAGCGCCGCCAGCGACTCCGCTTTACCGTGCCCAAACATGTGTTCATCATCTGCGGGTTGCAGCGAATAACGCACGACCAACAAATTCGTCAATGACGCGGCAATATCCACCAGCGAGTCCACCAACGCCGCCAGAATACTCACCGATCCCGTATACCACCACGCAAAAATTTTGATCAAAAGTAACGCTGATGCCATCGCTGTTGCCGCGATAGCCGCCCGGCTAACCAGCCGTCCATAGGTTTGATTCATAAATACTCCCGCTATCTTCTGCCGGTAGTATAACGGATGGTTTAAAACAGTAAGCTAATAACAGAATGACAAACTGGAGATAAAAAAAACCCCCACATCATGTGGGGGAAGACAGGGATGGTGTCTATGGCAAGGAAAACAGGGTTGTTACTGGGAACGTGAGTTGCTACTACTCAATAATTTCAACGATGAACTTTTTTGCCATTGCGCCACGTCGCGCAGTTGCTCCATTCGTTGCTGATGCTTTTCATTCAAAACCGCTTGCTGCTCCGGCGTTAACAGGCGATACATCTGGTTACGCACGCGGGCCATTTCGACCTGGCGGGCAACCTGCTCTTGCGCCATTTTTTCTGCCTGAGCGCGCACAGCGCTTTCATCAAATTTTTCTGCGGTGACAAGCCGATGCATTGTCTCCATTTCGCTAACATTAACAGGAGGCTGTTCGTGCCTTGCCTGCTGCATAAGATCTCGCATCTGCTGACGCTGATGTTCGGTTAAACTTATGCCGTCAAACATATGATTTTGCGCGCTACGCTGCGTGGCCCCGTCACCGGGGTGCCAGTTATCGCTTGTAACAACTTCAGCTGCGTGGCTTAAAAAACTGAATGCCAGCGTTGAGGCCATAACAGCAGCGGTAACTTTGCGCATCGCTTGCTCCCAAAATCTTTTCTGTCGCGATTCAACGAGAGACAGTTTACGATTCGGGCTGCAAACATGCGTCAGGGGGTGTAAAACAACGTAAAGTCATGGATTAGCGACGCCTGATGACGTAATTTCTGCCTCGGAGGTACGTAAACAATGAATAAAATCCTGTTAGTTGATGATGACCGAGAGCTGACTTCCCTGTTAAAAGAGCTCCTCGAAATGGAAGGTTTTAATGTCCTGGTGGCCCACGACGGCGAGCAGGCGCTTGAGCTTTTGGATGACAGCATCGATTTACTTTTGCTTGACGTCATGATGCCGAAGAAAAACGGTATCGATACGTTGAAAGCGCTTCGTCAGACACACCAGACGCCTGTCATTATGCTGACCGCGCGCGGCAGCGAGCTGGATCGCGTTCTCGGCCTTGAGCTGGGCGCGGACGACTATTTGCCCAAACCGTTTAATGACCGCGAGCTGGTAGCGCGCATCAGGGCTATTTTGCGCCGTTCCCACTGGAGCGAACAGCAGCAGAGCAGTGACAACGGCTCGCCGACGCTGGAAGTCGATGCGCTAAGCCTTAATCCGGGCCGCCAGGAAGCCAGTTTCGATGGCCAAACGCTGGAGCTGACCGGTACGGAATTCACCCTGCTCTATTTGCTGGCGCAGCACCTCGGCCAGGTGGTTTCCCGTGAACATTTAAGTCAGGAAGTGCTGGGCAAGCGCCTGACGCCGTTCGATCGCGCCATTGATATGCATATTTCTAACCTGCGCCGCAAACTGCCGGAACGCAAAGACGGTCACCCGTGGTTTAAAACATTGCGTGGTCGCGGCTATCTGATGGTTTCCGCTTCATGATAGGAAGTTTAACCGCGCGCATCTTCGCCATCTTCTGGTTGACGCTGGCGCTGGTGCTAATGCTGGTACTGATGTTGCCCAAGCTCGATTCACGCCAGATGACCGAGCTGATGGACAGCGAACAGCGCCAGGGATTGATGATAGAGCAACATGTAGAAGCTGAACTTGCGAACGATCCGCCCAACGACCTGATGTGGTGGCGTCGCCTGTTCCGCGCGATCGATAAGTGGGCGCCGCCTGGACAGCGGTTATTACTGGTGACCTCTGAAGGACGTGTGATCGGCGCTGAACGCAGCGAAATGCAGATCATTCGTAACTTTATTGGTCAGGCGGATAACGCCGATCATCCGCAGAAGAAAAAATATGGCCGCGTAGAGATGGTGGGGCCGTTCTCCGTTCGCGACGGAGAGGATAATTACCAGCTTTACCTGATTCGACCGGCCAGCAGTTCGCAATCCGATTTTATTAATCTGCTGTTTGACCGCCCGCTTCTGTTGCTCATTGTCACGATGCTGGTCAGTTCGCCGCTCTTGCTATGGCTGGCATGGAGTCTGGCGAAACCGGCGCGTAAGTTGAAAAACGCGGCTGATGAAGTGGCGCAAGGCAACCTGCGTCAGCATCCGGAGCTGGAGGCGGGCCCGCAGGAATTTCTCGCCGCTGGCGCCAGTTTTAACCAGATGGTGACGGCGCTGGAACGGATGATGACCTCGCAGCAGCGTTTGCTGTCAGACATCTCCCACGAGCTGCGAACGCCCCTTACGCGCCTGCAACTGGGTACCGCGCTGCTGCGTCGTCGTGGCGGCGAAAGCAAAGAGCTGGAGCGTATTGAAACCGAAGCGCAGCGTCTGGACAGCATGATTAATGACCTGCTGGTGATGTCGCGTAACCAACAGAAAAATGCGCTGGTCAGCGAAACGATGAAAGCCAATCAGCTATGGGGCGAAGTGCTGGATAACGCCGCCTTTGAAGCCGAACAGATGGGCAAGTCGTTAACGGTAAATTATCCGCCGGGACCGTGGCCGCTCTATGGCAACCCAAACGCGCTGGAAAGCGCGCTGGAAAATATTGTTCGTAATGCGCTGCGCTATTCACATACGAAGATTGAAGTCGGCTTCTCGGTGGATAAAGACGGTATTACGATCACGGTCGATGACGACGGGCCGGGCGTCAGCCCTGAAGACCGCGAACAAATCTTCCGGCCGTTCTATCGCACTGATGAGGCGCGCGACCGTGAGTCTGGCGGCTCCGGGCTGGGGCTGGCGATTGTCGAAAGCGCCATACAGCAGCACCGCGGCTGGGTGAAGGCTGACGATAGCCCGCTGGGGGGATTGCGACTCACGCTGTGGCTACCGCTGTACAAGCGAACCTAAAAACCATCGGCCTGCGAATGCAGGCCGATTTTTTATCTCGCCGTCGAGATTTACCGGGAAATGTCTGGTGCCAGAATCCACTCGGCGCTGTCATTCCACACGTCCATCCGGGTAATTTTGCCATCGCGCACTTCGAAGCGGTCGATAAAGCGGTTATCGGCAAACGGGCGACCGTCGGGCCATTCGCCATACAACGTACCGTTGGAATAAATCACAACGTAATCATCATGCTGCACCGCATCAAACTCGCCCAGCGCCTTCTTCACCCACTTGTAGCGAGCGCCGTTAAACTGCGCGATATCCGCCGCGCCAGCCATCGCCCGGCCTCCGGTGAAGGTAATTTTCACCTCCGGGTGCATATACGTTGCGGCGCGTTCAGCATCGGGAATCATCGAGGCCACCAAAAATTCTTTTACGATCGCCACCGCATTTTCAGCTTCAGTCATAATCCTTCCTTTCATTTTGGCGGAGTTTTATCCCCCCACAGTCGTCTGGCGCTATCTTCAATTTTGCCGCTCAAACGACGCTTCTGCATGGTGCGGCTCCAGCTCGCCGACAGCCCGGCGGCGCTCAGCAGCCGGTGATATTGTTCGTCATCAAACGGCATAGACCAGGCGATAACACCCGCTTCATGAACCGAGACATCGCTCAGACGCGACGCCAGTTCCAGCGGCGCATCGCTGGAGACCTTACCTGGCGCAATGACCCGATACAGCCAGCCGGTTTTTCCGCTGCTCTGCATAAGGAGGGCCATGTCGCTGATGGCAAAGTGGAAATTAAGTTTAAAGCATGGAGAGCGCGGCTGAGTGACCTGGATCAACGCCTCGCCCCAGCGGTAGATGTCGCCAATAAACACGTTGTGTTCGGTCATTCCGTCCGTCGACAGATTCTCGCCAAACGCCGGGGCGCAAAATAGCGTCGCCTGCTCGGGGAACTGGCGAATCCAATCAGCATAGTGTTCGCGGGGGTAGTGGCATAGCGCGCGGTCGGGGCCGCCGTGGATTTTCTTTTCGGCCTGCTGATCGCCTGCCAGACCCAGCTCGGTCAGCATGAGTTCGCCGTCGATTTGCACCTTGGCGATAGCGCTCGGGCGGCTGCCGTCATAGTCACGAATTTTGCCAATAAACACGTCAACCGGATAATGCATCTGCTGCTCCTTACGCGGATACAAAAAAAGCGAGTCATCAGACTCGCTTCTACAGACGTGCAATGCAAATTATTTTTTAGCGGCGAAACGCGCTGCTGCTTCGTCCCAGTTCACCACGTTCCAGAACTCTTTGATGTAGTCCGGGCGGCGGTTCTGGAATTTCAGATAGTAAGCGTGTTCCCACACGTCCAGACCCAGGATCGGGAAGCCGGAAGCGCCGGAAATGGCTTCACCCATCAGCGGAGAATCCTGGTTTGCGGTAGAAACCACAGCCAGTTTATCACCTTTCAGCACCAGCCACGCCCAGCCGGAGCCGAAACGGGTTGCTGCTGCTTTTTCGAATTCAGCTTTGAAGTTGTCAACGGAACCGAAGTCACGCTCGATAGCCGCTTTCAGATCGCCCTGCAGAGTGGTGCCTTTTTTCAGCCCTTTCCAGAACAGGCTGTGGTTAGCGTGGCCGCCGGCGTTGTTACGCAGCACGGTTTTTTTGTCCGCTGGCACCTGGTCCAGTTTAGTAATCAGTTCTTCAACCGGCAGGTCAGCAAACTCAGGCAGGTTTTCCAGCGCCGCGTTAGCGTTGTTGACATAGGTTTGATGGTGTTTGGTGTGGTGAATCTCCATCGTCTGCTTATCGAAGTGCGGTTCCAGTGCATCATAAGCGTACGGCAGGGATGGCAGTGTATAACTCATAATCATCTCCATTATTGTCGAGCGGCACAGTGTTAACGCCGCGTAAGCAGTTGGTTCATTATAGTTAATTAAATGATATTGAAAATGATTATCAATGCCGTACTTTTTCCAGGGTTATAAACGTTACGGCATCCGCTGAAAAAAACCGTTTTTTACGCCTCCAACCGAAACCGCCTGTTGATGAATTCCTGGAAATCATGAAATGTGAAACAGGGTTTCAAAATCTTTCTTTTGGTGCCAGATTTTGTCAGCGGTGGCAAAATCAAGAAGGTTATAATTTCACCATGCAATTACATTCCCGGTAAATTATTACAATTGCGAGGGAATTATGAAGCAACCTGGTTTTATACGTCTGGCTACGTTGGCCTTACTCTCCACACTCTCTTTCTTCTCCCACGGCGAAACCATTTTGCGCCTGGCCTACGCTGAAAATAGCCAGCCGGTAAAAGATGCGTTGCACTTCCTGGGGCAGCAAGTTGAAGAGAAAACGGGCGGCGATATCAAAGTACAGTACTTCCCGGACGGACAGCTTGGCGGCGAGCGCGAACTGGTGGAGTTGACGCAGGTCGGCGTCGTCGACATCACTAAAGTGTCGTCCGGGCTAATGGAGAGTTTTTCGCCTGAGTACGGCGTGTTCTCACTTCCCTACCTGTTTGCCAACGTCGAGGAATACTACCGCGTAATGGATAACCCACAGGTGATGGAGCCTGTTTATCAGTCCACCGCCGCGCAGGGGTTTGTCGGCGTAGGCTGGTATGATTCCGGCGCGCGTAATTTTTATATGAGCAAAGCGCCGGTTAAACGCATTGAGGATTTACGCGGGAAGAAGATCCGCGTCATGCAGAGTGAGACGGCGATCCAAACCCTCAAACTGCTGGGCGCTTCGCCCATCGCCATGAGCCAGGCGGAGGTCTATACCTCGTTACAACAAGGCATTCTCGACGGTGCGGAAAACAATGAGTTCGCTCTCACCATCGCCCGCCACGGCGAAGTCGCCCGTTATTACACCTACGATATGCACACCCGCATTCCCGATATCCTGCTAATGAGTACCCTCACGCTGGAAAAGCTGACGCCGGAACAGCAACGCATCGTCGAAGCCGCCATCAAGGCGTCGATCGAATTTGAGAAAGCCGCATGGGACAAGGAAATAGAGAAAACCAGGCTGGCGGCGGTAAAAGATTTCAACGTTGAATTCTACGAGATCGACAAAAAGCCCTTCCAGAAGGCGGTACAGCCTATTTACGACGGTCTGAAAAACAAACCGCGGCTTTACGGGCTGTATCAACGTATCCAGACAGCAAAAAATTAATCTAATCAGGAAATTAAGATGAACACATTCAGAAAAGGACTTGATTTATTGCTGGGCGCTATCTGTTGCCTGGTGCTGGCGATAATGGTTGGCATCGCCTGCTGGCAGGTGGTGAGCCGCTACATTCTGGGCGTTCCCAGCACCCTTACCGAAGAGATGCTGCGATTTCTCCTGGTGTGGGTATCAATGCTGGGCATGGCTTTTGTCGCCGGTCAGAAACAGCATATCAGCCTGACTCTCTTACTGGATAAGGTGTCGCCGACGATTCGCGGCTGGTGGGATATTATCCTGCAGGTCATTTTTATCGCGTTTTCCATTTGGGTATTGATTATCGGCGGCTTAAAGATTTCTGCGATTTCTATGCTGCAAATCTCCCCTGCGCTGGGCATTCCGATGGGGAAAATTTATTACGCGCTCCCCTGCGCGGGCGTACTGATCATCCTCTATGGGCTGCTGAATATCGTTGACGCCCTGAAAGCTATCCATTCCGCCACGGATACCACTGAGCACACTCTGGAGAAATCACATGATTGACCCTATTTTTGCGTCCTGTACGCTAATTGCCGTCTTTGTTGTTTTACTGGCCATGGGCGCGCCTATTGGGATCTGCATCGTTATCGCCTCTTTCAGCACCATGATGCTGGTACTGCCTTTCGATATTTCGATGTTCGCCACCGCGCAAAAAATGTTCTCCAGCCTGGACAGTTTTGCCTTGCTGGCCGTGCCGTTCTTCGTTTTATCCGGGGTGATCATGAATAGCGGGGGAATTGCCGCCCGACTGGTCAATTTTGCCAAACTGTTTACTGGCAAACTGCCCGGCTCGCTCTCTTACACCAACATCGTCGGCAATATGATGTTCGGTGCAATTTCCGGATCGGCAATTGCCGCCTCAACCTCTATCGGCGGCGTGATGGTGCCGATGAGCGCGCGCGAAGGTTACGATCGCGGCTTTGCGGCCGCGGTGAATATCGCCTCCGCGCCGACGGGAATGTTAATTCCACCCACCACGGCTTTTATCCTTTATGCGCTGGCAAGCGGGGGAACATCGATTGCCGCTCTGTTCGCCGGCGGTCTGGTCGCGGGAGTGCTGTGGGGCGTTGGCTGTATGCTGGTCACGCTGGTGGTCGCTAAGCGTCGAAATTATCGGGTTTTCTTCACCGTCCAAAAAGGCATGGCGCTAAAAGTTGCCGTTGAGGCCATTCCCAGCCTGCTGCTGATCGTGATTATCGTCGGCGGCATTGTGCAGGGGATTTTCACCGCCATTGAAGCCTCCGCGATTGCCGTGGTGTATACGTTATTGCTGACGATGGTGTTTTACCGCACGCTGAAAATTAAGGATTTGCCTTCGATTTTGCTCCAGACAGTGGTAATGACCGGGGTCATCATGTTCCTGCTGGCAACCTCTTCGGCGATGTCCTTCTCGATGTCGATCACCAATATTCCTGCGGCGCTGAGCGATATGATCCTCGGTATTTCCGCCAATAAACTGGTTATCCTGTTAGTCATTACCGTCTTTTTGTTGATTATCGGCGCATTTATGGATATCGGTCCGGCCATTCTGATTTTTACCCCGATTCTTCTGCCGATCATGACTAAACTGGGCGTCGATCCGGTGCATTTCGGCATTATCATGATCTATAACCTGGCGATTGGCACCATTACGCCGCCAGTTGGCAGTGGTTTATATGTCGGGGCGAGCGTCGGTAAGGTCAAAGTTGAGGACGTTATTAAACCGTTGCTGCCTTTTTACGGCGCGATTATCGGCGTTCTGTTATTAATTACCTACATTCCGGAAATCACACTGTTTTTACCCCGTCTACTGGGCATCATGTAAGCGCATAGTTTCCTGTACATCTCGTTGCCGGATGGCGATTCGCGTCTTATCCGGCCAACGCGCGATAATAATTATCCGCAGATAATCGCCAGGTAAAAAAAACCGGCTACCTATAAAGTAGCCGGAAAAGGGAATAAATAATAAACAGGGATAATGATTAGAATGTGTAGCCTATACCCACGCGGAAACGGGTTTGTCTTTCATCGCTGTTGCTATTGACGGAAACATTACCTACCTCAACGAATGGCGACCATTGGTCAATAATATAGGCAGTTCTGAAGTTATATTCATAATTATCTTTGCCGCCATCGTAAAGATCATATTTATCGGCTTTCTTATAAATTCCTTCGATTGTCCAGTCAAAGTTGTTCCATTTATAACCTGCCCAGACATCCATACGATTGATGGTATCATCATCCCGGATATCAGAAGAACGGCGTACATATTCAAAACGATAGCGCGCGCCAACCCACCAGCTTTCATTTAATGTCCACGTCGCGCGGAAGTAAGGCTTATAGGTAGAGTAACCATCGCCTGTTTCCAGCACAAAACCCGGTTGCCAGGCGACATCACCCGTTTTAAATTGGTAGCTTATCGTATATTCGTTACCCTGTGTTTCCAGGTCATTAAACGCTTTATTGGTGTCATCCCCGCCTGATTTTGAGATAGCTTCTATCGCAAAACCAAAACCATTCGCAAAACGATGAGAAATATACGCACGGTCATAGTTAGCTTTACTGTCGTCAAGATATTCATGACGAACATCGACATATACTGCATGCGCATTTGTTACAACAAGAGGTAATAGTAAGAAAAGAGATTTTCTCATAACAGGATCCATTTAATTTAAAATTAAAACGTTGTTTCATGTCAGACCATCACAACCATAATACGCAATGTGAATGGCGACAATATAGGCAAAGATCTTTAATTTAAAATTGGGATAATGTTCAAAAAGCAAAATAAAATAAATGAAATTTATATTCGCCATATAACATAAAAATCAAAACACCATCAACAAAGCCAATATAGGGATTTCCTTATATTTATATTTCATTGATTCCTAACGTTAATTTCAATATATTTAAATTGTAAATACAAATAAAACAACTAAATAATTACTGTATAACTACCCTTTTATCAAACGGTAAGTCAGACTATTCCCATTATGTGAGCTCACGCAGCGTTTTCTTTGCATTGCTGCCAGCTAAGTCGTTTCGTGTCGTTATGATGAAGGTATTTTAGAAAACCAATATTACCCACTGATTTAAATAACATCCAGACGGTCACGATGCGCTCCGACTTTTTTAAAACGTGAAGTTAATCACTTCATTAACGTGCTGATTGCCAGAATACACCCAACGGCGGCAATCGTTATAAGGTTACCAGACTGCGTAATTTTTAAACTCATGCAAACGGAAGGGGTATCCCGGCCATAAAAAATAATGAGGAACATGTCATGAGTAACGCGATTACGATGGGTATTTTCTGGCATTTGATAGGGGCGGCCAGTGCAGCCTGCTTCTATGCCCCGTTCAAGCAAGTGAAACAGTGGTCATGGGAAACCATGTGGTCAGTGGGCGGCATTGTCTCCTGGCTTATTCTGCCGTGGACAGTTAGCGCTCTGTTACTGCCTGATTTCTGGGCCTATTATGGACAGTTTGACCTCTCCACCCTTTTACCGGTTTTTCTGTTCGGCGCCATGTGGGGCATCGGCAATATTAATTACGGTCTGACCATGCGTTATCTCGGGATGTCGATGGGTATCGGCATCGCTATCGGCATTACGCTTATCGTCGGCACGCTGATGACGCCCATCATCAACGGTAACTTCGATGTGTTAATTCATACCGAAGGGGGACGCATGACGCTACTTGGCGTTTTTGTCGCGCTGATCGGCGTCGGGATTGTGACGCGCGCCGGACAGTTAAAAGAACGCAAAATGGGCATTAAAGCGGAGGAGTTCAATCTGAAGAAAGGGCTTCTGCTGGCCGTGATGTGCGGTATTTTCTCGGCGGGGATGTCTTTTGCCATGAACGCCGCGAAACCGATGCATGAAGCTGCTGCCGCGCTTGGCGTTGACCCGCTCTATGTCGCGCTGCCGAGTTACGTGGTGATTATGGGCGGCGGCGCGCTGGTGAACCTCGGTTTCTGTTTTATCCGCCTGGCAAAAGTGCAAAATCTGTCGATAAAAGCCGACTTCTCGCTGGCAAGACCGTTGATTATCAGCAATATTCTGCTGTCCGCGCTTGGCGGTCTGATGTGGTATTTACAGTTCTTTTTCTATGCCTGGGGTCACGCGCGCATTCCCGCGCAATATGACTACATGAGCTGGATGCTGCACATGAGCTTCTATGTGCTGTGCGGGGGGCTTGTCGGTCTGGTGCTAAAAGAGTGGAAAAATGCTGGCCGCCGTCCCGTTGCCGTATTAAGCCTCGGCTGCGTGGTAATTATTATCGCGGCGAATATTGTCGGTTTAGGCATGGCCAGTTAATCGCTTTGATTACTGAGATGACGCCATTGGCTCGGCGTCATCCCGGTTTCCCGCGTGAACACCACTGAAAAATAATTACTATCTTCAAAACCGCACTGCATCGAAATCTCGCTAATCATCAGCGGGCTATGCTGAAGCAGATACTGCGCGTGGCAAATACGGACCTGGCGTAAATATTGATTAATCGTCATCCCGGTTTGGGCGCGAAACTGCTGCCGCAGCACCCGTTCGCTGCATTGTTCCTGCTGGCAAAACGCATCCAGCGCAAAGGGACGCTCAAGGCTATTAGCCAAAGCGGTAATTAATTTATCCAACAGGGTTTCTCTGGAGGTTGCCGGAAGATCGTCGGTCGCGTAGCGATGCCGTTTTAACGTCATCACCAGTTGACCAAACAGCAATTCCGCCATCTCATTCGCCAGCGGATCGCGTCCATTATTCTCATGTTCAAGCTGGTTAATGACCTGCCGCGCCTGATTCATTCCCATACTGCCCAGCCGCCAGTGAGGATGCCACTCCGCTCCCTGAAAGCCGGGAATCATCGCCTGCCAGTTTACATTGAGTTTCAAACGCTCCGGGCAGTAAATAATATTTTGCAGCACCAGATCGTTAACGGAGGTATAGGAGTGTTTGTCTTCAGCACGAATGTAAAACAGATCGCCGCGGGTAATTCTGTATGGACGCTCATTAAGAACGTGTAGGCCATTGCCCCGCCAGACCATCACCAGTTCACAAAACTCATGCGTATGTTCCGCAAAAACATCCTGTGGATAGCGATCGGCAACCGTAACGGCCTGCTGCTCATCAGTAAAAAAATCTTTTTTCAAAAGGATTAACTGATTTGCCACCGCAGCACCTCATGTTGAATGCTTGCCGGATGGCGCTACGCTTATTCTGTCTACCGCTCGCCGCCGTAGGCCAGGTAAGGCGCAGCCGCCATCCGGTATTAAAGGGTATAATTATCAGCATATTGGCGACGAAAACGTTGATAGCGTTCGCGTTACTGGATTATCGCATCGCGTCCCTGACGGATATCCCGCGGCGACCAGTTAAATTCTCGGCGAAACAGAGTCGAAAAGTGGTTACTGTCGCCAAAACCGCAGCGGTACGCGATTTCTGTCACGCTATGATCGCTATGGCGCAATAAATGCCGGGCTTTGATCAAACGCAGGCGATTAAGGTAACGTTGCGGCGTCAGCCCGGTATGCTGTTTAAGCTGACGATGCAGCGTGCGTAGCGACAGCGAAAACTGTTCAGCTACCGCCTCCCAGCAAACCTCCTCCGCAAAATGGTCTTCCAGCCATGCCATTAGTTGGTTGAGTTTGGCGTCGTTATTAGTCGCGCCTTCCATCAGGCTACTGCGGCGTAACAACACCAGTAGTTGCATAAACAAAATTTCGCGATTCGCCACCGCAGGCGCATCCATGCCGTCTCCGGCGCGCTCCATCAAGCCGACCAACTGGCGCACCTGCTGCAACGCGCTCTGATTCACCCGCCAGTGAGAAGGATAGTAACCATCCTGCTCCTGCGGCAGCAATTGATCCAACCCCGCCAGGAACTGGAAGGCATCCGGTGAACGCCACAGTACATTCGTCAGGCATAGGTTGTCGGTATGCTCATATAAATGCCGGTCGTGATCGCGAACAAAACACACGGTACCGCCGCTGATGGTATACGGCTGCCCGTTGAATACATGAATGCCCGTACCGTGTTCCACAATCACGATTTCATGAAAATCATGATGATGTTCAGGGAAAGCGGCTTGCGGCAGACGGGGTTCAATCGCCACGGGCGCTTTACCTGATGGAAAAAAATCCACGCTATGCAGTACGGTCATGGTTGCTTCCTCCTGAATTCAACATGTCCGAATAGTAATTAAGGGCTATCGGCCTCACCTTAAATTTTTGACGCTAAAGCGCGCAAACATGGTCTTTTTTTCAAGAAAAGGCGGGAAAAAGCGGGAAATGCGGACGACATCACATCGGCCTATTAGTAGAAACTGTGAACGCTATCACGTTCATCTTTGCCTTGTTGCCAGCGGCTCATTTTCCTGTCAGTAACGAGAAGGTAGGTCTTTGAGGGCTTTTTTAGACTGTACGCAATGACTCTAAGAAGGACCTGATTATGACTTTTCGCCATTGTGTCGCGGTTGATCTCGGCGCATCCAGCGGGCGCGTGATGCTGGCGCGTTACGACAGCAAACACCGTACCCTGACGCTACGTGAAATTCACCGTTTTGTGAACTGCCTACAAAAAACAGACGGGTTTGACACCTGGGACATCGACAGTCTGGAAAAGGATATCCGTCTTGGTCTGAAGAAAGTCTGCAATGAAGGCATTCTTATCGACAGCATCGGTATCGACACCTGGGGCGTCGATTATGTCCTGCTGGATAAACAAGGTCAGCGTGTCGGCCTGCCGGTCTCCTACCGCGATAACCGTACCACGGGCATCATGTCGCAAGCGCGGGTCCAGATCGGCAAAAGCGAGATCTATCGCCGCAGCGGGATTCAGTTTCTGCCGTTTAACACCATCTATCAGCTACGCGCGCTGACGAAGCAACAGCCTGAGTTAACGGCGCAGGTCGCTCATGCGCTGCTGATGCCCGATTATTTCAGCTACCGCCTGACCGGTGAAATGAACTGGGAATACACCAACGCCACGACCACCCAGTTGGTCAATATCAATACCGATGACTGGGACGAGACCCTGCTGGCGTGGACTGGCGCGAAAAAGAGCTGGTTCGGCCGCCCCTCGCACCCTGGCAATGTTATCGGCGACTGGATTTGCCCGCAGGGCAACCGTATTCCGGTGGTAGCCGTCGCCAGCCACGATACCGCCAGCGCCGTTATTGCCTCTCCGCTGGCAAATAAACATAGCGCTTACCTGTCTTCAGGCACCTGGTCGTTGATGGGTTTTGAAAGCAAAATGCCCTACACCACTGACGAGGCGCTGGCTGCCAATATCACCAACGAAGGCGGCGCGGAAGGGCGTTATCGGGTACTGAAAAACATTATGGGTTTGTGGCTGCTCCAGCGTGTGCTGAAAGAACGGCGCATTACCGATCTGCCTGCGCTTATCGCCCAAACAGAAGCGCTGCCGGCCTGCCGTTTCCTGATTAACCCGAATGACGATCGCTTTATCAATCCTGACGATATGCGCGCTGAAATCCAGGCCGCCTGTCGCGAGACCGACCAGCCCGTTCCCGTCAGCGATGCCGAACTGGCGCGCTGCATTTTCGACAGTCTGGCGCTGTTGTATGCCGACATTCTGCACGAACTGGCAAATCTGCGCGGCGAAAAATTTACCCAACTGCATATTGTCGGCGGCGGATGCCAAAACGCGCTACTCAACCAGTTGTGCGCCGATGCATGTGGCATTCGCGTGATGGCCGGGCCGGTTGAAGCCTCCACCCTTGGCAATATTGGTATTCAGCTTATGACCCTCGACGAATTAAACAACGTCGATGACTTCCGTCAGGTCGTCAGCGCTAACTACGACCTGACAACCTATATCCCTAATCCTGATAGTGAAATTGCCCGCCACGTTGCGCAGTTTCAACCCAAACGACAGACAAAGGAGCTTTGCGCATGACCACTCAACTGGAACAAGCCTGGGAACTGGCAAAACAACGTTTCGCCGCAGTAGGTATTGATGTCGAGGAGGCGCTGCGCCAGCTCGATCGCCTGCCGGTTTCCATGCACTGCTGGCAGGGCGACGATGTTGCCGGATTCGAGAACCCGGAAGGTTCGTTGACGGGCGGAATTCAGTCAACCGGCAACTATCCGGGCAAAGCGCGTAACGCCACCGAACTGCGCGCCGATCTGGAACAGGCGCTGCGTCTGATCCCAGGACCAAAACGGCTGAACCTGCATGCCATTTATCTTGAGTCGGATACGCCGGTTGCCCGTGACCAGATCAAACCGGAGCATTTTAAACACTGGGTGGAGTGGGCGAAAGCGAACCGGCTGGGGCTGGATTTCAACCCTACCTGTTTTTCTCATCCACTGAGCGCTGACGGTTTTACCCTCTCTCATCCCGACGCGAAAATTCGCCAGTTCTGGATCGATCACTGCAAAGCCAGCCGCCGCGTCTCGGCATACTTTGGTGAGCAGCTCGGTACGCCGTCGGTGATGAACATCTGGATCCCGGACGGCATGAAAGACATTACCGTCGACCGTTTAGCCCCGCGCCAGCGCCTGCTGGAAGCGCTGGATGAGGTCATTAGCGAGAAATTCGACCCGGCGCACCACATCGACGCCGTCGAAAGCAAACTGTTTGGCATCGGCGCGGAAAGCTACACCGTCGGCTCCAATGAGTTCTACATGGGCTACGCCACCAGCCGTCAGACCGCGCTGTGCCTGGATGCGGGCCACTTCCATCCCACTGAAGTGATTTCCGACAAAATTTCCGCCGCCATGCTCTATGTGCCACGGCTGCTGCTGCACGTCAGCCGCCCGGTACGCTGGGATAGCGACCACGTGGTGCTCCTGGACGATGAAACCCAGGCAATTGCCAGCGAGATCGTCCGTCATAACCTGTTCGACCGTGTGCATATCGGTCTGGATTTCTTCGACGCCTCTATCAACCGTGTCGCCGCGTGGGTTATCGGTACCCGCAACATGAAAAAAGCGCTACTGCGCGCTCTGCTGGAACCCACAGATCAACTGCGTCAGCTTGAGGCCAGCGGCGATTACACCGCGCGTCTGGCGCTGCTGGAAGAGCAAAAATCTCTGCCGTGGCAGGCCGTCTGGGAAATGTATTGCCAGCGTCACGACACGCCGGCTGGCAGCCAGTGGCTGGACAGCGTTCGCGCCTACGAAAAAGAGATCCTGAGCAAACGTAGCTGACAGCGACACCTGATCTGTAGGCCGGATAAGACGCCCGCGTCGCCATCCGGCAATAAATGAAACACGATTGCCGGATGGCGCTGCGCTTATCCGGCCTACGTAAGACCCGAATAACCTTCGGGCAATAAATGGGAACACGAACATGCAAAATATTACCGATTCCTGGTTTGTCCAGGGCATGATTAAAGCTACGTCTGATGCGTGGCTGAAAGGGTGGGACGAACGTAATGGCGGTAACCTGACGCTGCGTCTGGATGAAGCAGACATCGCGCCTTTTGCGGCTAATTTCCACGAAAAACCACGCTATATCGCGCTAAGTCAACCCATGCCGCTGCTGGCGAATACGCCGTTTATCGTTACCGGTTCCGGCAAATTCTTCCGCAACGTGCAGCTCGATCCGGCAGCTAATTTAGGCGTGGTCAAAATCGACAGCGACGGCGCAGGCTACCACATTCTGTGGGGCTTAACCCACGACGCGGTCCCCACCTCTGAACTCCCGGCGCATTTCCTCTCCCACTGCGAACGCATCAAAGCCACCCACGGCAAAGACCGCGTCATTATGCATTGCCATGCGACTAACCTGATCGCCCTCACCTACGTACTGGAAAACAACACTGCGCTGATCACCCGCAAACTGTGGGAAGGCAGCACCGAATGCCTGGTGGTATTCCCGGACGGTGTCGGCATTCTGCCGTGGATGGTGCCAGGCACCGATGAAATCGGCCAGGCCACCGCGCAAGAAATGCAGAAACATTCGCTGGTACTGTGGCCGTTCCACGGCGTGTTCGGAAGCGGACCTACGCTGGATGAAACCTTCGGTTTGATAGATACCGCAGAGAAATCCGCTGAGGTATTAGTCAAAATCTATTCGATGGGCGGTATGAAGCAGACCATCACGCGCGAAGAACTGGTCGCACTCGGCAAACGATTTGGCGTGACACCGCTGGCCAGCGCCGTAGCGCTGTACTGATACCTCCCAACTCAACGCCGGATGCGGCTTTGCCTTATCCGGCCTACAGGTCGGTGCGCATTTTACCGTAGGCCCGATAAGCGTAGCGCCATCGGGCAACAGGGAATTTTTTTAAGGAGAATAGTGATGAGCTTTATGTTGGCACTGCCAAAAATTAGCCTGCATGGCGCTGGAGCGATTGCCGATATGGTGAACCTTGTGGCGAATAAGCAATGGGGCAAAGCGCTGATCGTTACCGATGGTCAACTGGTAAAGCTGGGCCTGCTGGATAGCCTGTTTAGCGCACTGGATGAACATCAAATGTCTTACCACCTGTTTGATGAGGTGTTCCCAAACCCGACAGAAGAGCTGGTGCAGAAAGGTTTTGCGGCGTATCAGAGCGCAGAATGTGACTACATTATCGCCTTCGGCGGCGGCAGCCCGATCGATACCGCTAAAGCGGTGAAAATTCTGACCGCCAACCCAGGTCCATCTACCGCCTACTCCGGCGTCGGCAAAGTGAAAAACGCCGGCGTACCGCTG
Organism: Salmonella sp. 741265055_HSA; assembly: GCF_046569525.1. Classification (NCBI taxonomy): domain Bacteria; kingdom Pseudomonadati; phylum Pseudomonadota; class Gammaproteobacteria; order Enterobacterales; family Enterobacteriaceae; genus Salmonella; species Salmonella sp. 741265055_HSA. The sequence continues at coordinate 60,940 of NZ_JBKFSQ010000011.1, forward strand.
GTAGCGATTAATACTACGGCAGGTACCGCGGCAGAGATGACCAGCAACGCGGTGATTATCGACTCTGCCCGTAAGGTCAAAGAGGTGATCATCGACCCGAATATCATCCCGGATATTGCCGTGGATGACGCTAGCGTCATGCTGGAAATCCCGGCTTCTGTGACCGCCGCAACCGGCATGGATGCCCTGACCCATGCGGTGGAAGCCTATGTCTCCGTTGGCGCGCACCCGCTCACCGACGCTAACGCGCTGGAAGCGATTCGCTTAATCAATGTGTGGCTACCGAAAGCGGTTGACGATGGTCATAACCTCGAAGCCCGTGAGCAAATGGCATTCGGCCAGTACCTGGCGGGTATGGCGTTCAACAGCGCCGGTTTGGGGCTGGTTCACGCGCTGGCGCACCAGCCTGGCGCAACCCACAATCTGCCGCACGGCGTCTGCAACGCTATCCTGCTGCCAATTGTCGAGAACTTTAACCGTCCGAACGCCGTCGCGCGTTTTGCCCGCATCGCACAGGCGATGGGCGTGGAGACGCGCGGTATGTCTGACGAAGCCGCAAGTCAGGAAGCGATTAACGCTATCCGTACGCTGAGCAAACGCGTCGGCATTCCAGACGGTTTCAGCAAATTGGGCGTCACAAAAGAAGATATCGAAGGCTGGCTGGATAAAGCCCTCGCCGACCCGTGCGCGCCGTGTAACCCGCGCACCGCCAGCCGCGATGAAGTTCGCGAGCTGTACCTGGAGGCGTTATGATCCGCAAAGCCTTTGTGATGCAGGTAAATGCCGACGCGCACGAGGAGTATCAGCGTCGTCATAACCCAATCTGGCCGGAGCTGGAAGCCGTATTAAAATCTCACGGCGCGCATCACTACGCGATTTATCTCGATCAGGAGCGCAATCTGCTGTTCGCCACCGTTGAGATTGAATCCGAGGAGCGCTGGAACGCCGTTGCCAGCACCGACGTTTGCCAGCGTTGGTGGAAACATATGCGTGACGTTATGCCCGCGAATCCGGATAACAGCCCGGTCAGCGCAGAGCTAAAAGAGGTGTTCTATCTGCAGTAAGTCGTGTGCCCGGTGGCGCAAGCTTACCGGGCCTACGGTTTTATTTTTTGTAGGCCGGATAAGGCGGTTACGCCGCCATCCGGCAATTTCAATTCTGCTCCGCTACCAGGATAGCCTGAGTATCCGGTTCCAGCGCTTTAAAGATATGCGCCTGGTCGCCGGGATAACAAATGTAATCGCCCTCCGCCAGCTCTTCCGGCGCCTCGGTTAAGCCGACAAGGGCTTTTCCCTGCGTCACAATAATATGTTCCACCGACCCCGGCGGATGCGGGTGAGAGATCCGGTCGGCCCCCGGCTGCGTCAACAGCAGATAGATATCACGCCGCGCGCCGGGCGGACACGCCGCCAGTAATATCGCCTGATAATGCGCCTGCTCCGCCACGACTTTGGTGCCTTCTCCGCGGCGAATCACCTGCGTTTTTTGTACCTGCGGCTCCAGCAGCCTGGCAAAGGGAATGTCGAGCGCGACGCATAGCGACCATAACGTCTCCAGGCTGGGGTTGCCGTTCCCTGCTTCCAGTTGTGAAAGCGTAGATTTAGCGATGCCTGCGCGCCGCGCAATCTCCGCCAGCGACAGTCCGGTTCGCTGGCGTTCGCGTACCAGGCTTCTGGCAATGACGCTAATAGGTTGTGTCATAAAGCATCCAACGTTCACTATAACGAACGAAATGTTCGTCTTGTAAAGCAAATCTGTTCCGTTCATTATAATGAAAATTCGTTCGATATGACTAAAGAAGATGAAACACTATTTTTCCTGTCTCAAAGGAGACACGATAAAAGCGATATTTTTAGTGTGCCTGGCCGTGGGCGTCGTCGGCATGTCCTATGGCTCACTGGCGATGGCCTACGGTTTCCCACTGTGGGTGCCGTTTGTCCTCTCTATTTTTGTACTGGCGGGTGCGTCCGAATTTATGTTTATCGGCATTGTTGCCAGCGGCGGCAATCCGTTAGCGGCGGCGGCGGCAGGACTGCTGGTGAATGCGCGCCACGTGCCGTTTGGCGTAACGGTGCGCGATTTGGTTGGCACCCGCGCTGCCAGCTTTTTCGGCTGCCATATTATGAATGATGAGAGCGTGGTGTTCGGCCTGTCGCAAAAAACACCCGAACAACGTAAAGCCGCCTACTGGCTATGCGGTCTGGGCGTCGCCCTATTCTGGCCGATTGGCACACTGATTGGCGCAGGTGTCGGCAAACTGCTCCCGGCCCCAGAAACCATCGGTCTGGATGCCGTATTCCCGGCAATCTTACTGGCGCTGGTGATCCCGGCGTTTAAAAACCGCACCACATTGATTCGTGGTTGCAGCGGCGCCGCGCTGTCGCTTGCCGCCGTTCCCTTTGTGGCGGCCGGATTGCCGGTGTTGCTTTCGCTGCTTGGCCTACTGGCGAGGAAAAAATAATGGGCAATATGACGCTATTTATTATCGGTATTGCTCTTTTGTCTGCGGGAACCTATTTGATGCGCCTCGGCGGCGCGAAACTTGGCAGCCGTCTGGCGCTGTCTGAGCGCTCACAGGCGCTGCTCTCGGATGCGGCAACGGTGCTGCTATTCTCCGTCGCGCTGGCGACCACCTTTTACGAAGGCGAACACTTCGCTGGCATGGCGCGCGTTCTTGGGGTTGGCTTCGCCGTATTTTTAGCCTGGCGTAAAATGCCGCTTATTGTGGTGATTATCGCCGCCGCGGTAGTGACCGCGTTATTACGAATGGCGGGTATTAATTAACGTCTTACAGAACAGTTGGACGTGACACCCTATAAGTGATGAAGGCTGGGCCGCCCTATGCTGAAGTGGCTCAGAATTTTCGCATCAGGCGGGATAAATGCTTTCCATATAAATGCCGATCCTCAATGACACTACCAGTACCTTCCAGCGTGACGTCAACATCTTGTGATAGCTTCAGATTACTGGTTTTTCTAATAGCTCTCTTTAGTTAATGTTTACGTCAGCTATTTTTACGGATATTGCCTGATGAAGAATACATAAACGAAAAAAGCGCCTGATCGGCGCTTTTTATTGGCGTTATAGCGTAATTTTATAGGCACTTGCGCCAGCCTGCGCGCAGTTAATGTGCCGTCACTCAACGCAGGCGATTATAATCATCCACCATCTCGTTATAACTTCTCAACGCCGCCGGATAAGAATCCGCAACCATCCATCCTGTTGCAGGGTCCTGCACCCGTTTCTTTTCAAAATCAGAATATTGAACATTGTCTCTGATGCGACGAATATATTTTTTAGCTTTTAGCTGATAATCCGCTGCAGAATTAACGAAAGGAAAATTCCGTCCATCAGTATCCGACTGTTTCAATTGCGCAATCATTGTTTCCAGTTCCGCGACTTTTTTCATCATCGCTTCGGCATCAAAGGTATCGGCAGAAATAACCTTGTTGATCTGCTTTGCCGAAATCATGACAGCCAGAGAATAATAGTTAAATGTTTTACCTTCCGATTCTTCTATTTTCTTCAACTGTGTCAATTGCCGCTTGTCATTTATTTCCTGAATAGCCTCATGATATTTTTCCGAGACGGGTTTAAAATCCTCGATATTCTTCAGTAATGTCTGATGCAGCGCCTTACCTTTAGCAAAGGCATCATCTTTATAGTTTTCCTGGGTATAATATTTTTCCATTTCGTTAATGGTATTACCCAGCGCGGCGGCGCTATCAATATAGCTAACGGCAACGCCATCAATAGGCTCAAGTAATGGCGTTAAGGCGGCCACCTGTTTCATCTCTTTCTGGCAATTCGTTATGTAAGACTCCGTAATACCATAAATGCCATAAACCAGGCTCTCTTTCCCTGTCGGACCTTTTTTAAAGTCTTTCACCCAATCCGCGTAACGCGCCAGACTGTGCTGGACGGGCAATTGAAGTTTATTAAAACAATCGATATAGACATCCATTTTTTCACTATAAACTTCTTCAGCGTCAACCTCCGGCTGAGCTGGCGTTTCTGGCTTCGCCGCCGGGGGCTGAGTTGCCGATTCTGGCTTCGCTGCTGGGGGCTGCGCTGGACTTTCGCCAGATTGCGTTTCCGGCGTCTGAGAAGGCGCTGGCGTCGCAGGCTGACTGCTGGCGGCCGGCGTCGCCTCGGTTTTAACATTATTGTCATCACATCCTGTTGCGCCCAGGGTCATTAGCGCAATGATTATCGCTGAGGATAATAAATTCCTTTTCATTTAATTGCCTTTTGTATATTTACGTTGGGGTTCTGTTATTTTAACGAAAATATGGCCTCGCCACTATACGTGATTCCGTTATTAAGAGAAGCTGTAAAATCCAGAAAATATATATTTTATATGCCATCATTCTACATAAAATATATATTAAATTAATAATATATATTTTACGCAAATGTAGAGGGTACTATTTTAGTCTGCGATTAACCGCTGCGGATGGGTATAAATGGTCGCCCGACCCGGCTTACAGAACCCCACCAGCGTAAGATTACACCGTTCAGCGACGTCAACCGCGAGCGTAGTGGCAGCAGAAACCGCAAACAAAATTTCCACACCGCACATCGCCGACTTCTGCACCATTTCGTAACTCGCACGACTGGAAACCAGCGCCGCGCCTTGCCGCCATTCCTCACCCTCCGTGGCGCGGCGGCCGAGCAGTTTATCCAGCGCAACGTGGCGTCCGACATCTTCATGGCCCCCCGCCAGTTCACCCGACGGCATGACCCACGCCGCAGCGTGCGTACAACCCGTCAGCTTACCCGTCGGTTGAAAATCATTCAGATGTTTTAACGCGCGATCAAGGTTACCGAGATTAAACGTTTGGCTAAACGGCAGCGGTTGCACCGGCTTACCGATGTCATTGAGCTGTTCCACGCCACACACGCCGCAACCGGTGCGTCCAGCCAGCGCGCGACGACGCGCTTTCAGCCCCATAAATCGACGGCTGGAAAGATCAATCTGCACTTCAAGTCCGTTACAGGACGGCACAACGTCCATGCCATAGATTTCACGCGGGCTGTCAATGATCCCTTCCGACAGAGAAAACCCTATTGCGAAATGCGTCAGATCTTTCGGAGAAGCCATCATAACGACATGCGAAATACCGTTATACACCAGTGCCACTGGCACTTCCTCGGCAACATCATCAAGTTGGGGGGACTGCAAATCCTCGCGTTTCCAGAGAGTCAACTGGCGTGAGGTTGTGAAATCAGTCACATTTAGGACTTCTTCAGACAGTATATTGTTCACTTTCTTTTAACCATATAAGAACACACACACCAACATTATGGTATTCTGTTACAACTCCTCCCGGATGGAGGAAAATTTATCCAATTCTGAACCTTTGCGGGCCCGTCCGCAAAGAAAAATAACAACCACTCCCTGAGCGTTTCGGATAGAGAAATGTGAAAGAGAAGTGACAATGTCGAAACAAGGAGCAAACCATGCAGGTCAGCAGAAGGCAGTTCTTTAAGATCTGCGCTGGCGGTATGGCAGGCACCACGGCGGCGGCACTGGGCTTCGCGCCCGGCGTAGCGCTAGCGGAAACACGGCAATATAAACTGCTGCGCACCCGCGAAACCCGTAACACCTGCACCTACTGTTCCGTTGGCTGCGGGCTGTTGATGTACAGCCTCGGCGACGGTGCGAAAAACGCCAAAGCATCTATTTTCCATATCGAAGGGGACCCGGATCATCCGGTAAGCCGTGGCGCGCTGTGCCCGAAAGGGGCCGGTCTGGTGGACTTTATCCACTCTGAAAGCCGCCTGAAATTTCCGCAATACCGCGCGCCGGGTTCAGATAAGTGGCAACAGATCAGTTGGGAAGACGCGTTTGACCGCATCGCTAAACTGATGAAGGAAGATCGCGACGCCAACTATCAGGCGCAGAACGCCGAAGGCGTTACCGTTAACCGCTGGCTCACCACCGGGATGCTGTGCGCTTCCGCATCCAGTAACGAGACGGGTTATTTAACGCAAAAATTCTCCCGCGCGCTGGGTATGCTCGCGGTCGACAACCAGGCGCGTGTCTGACACGGACCAACGGTAGCAAGTCTTGCTCCAACATTTGGTCGCGGTGCGATGACCAACCACTGGGTCGACATCAAGAACGCCAACCTCGTCGTGGTGATGGGCGGTAACGCCGCAGAAGCTCACCCGGTCGGGTTCCGCTGGGCGATGGAAGCCAAAATTCACAACGGCGCGAAGCTGATTGTGATCGATCCGCGCTTTACACGTACCGCGTCGGTGGCCGATTTCTATGCGCCAATACGCTCTGGTACTGACATTGCCTTCTTATCAGGCGTGATGCTGTATCTGCTGACCAACGAAAAATACAACCGTGAATACACCGAGGCCTATACCAATGCCAGCCTGATCGTGCGTGAAGATTTTGGCTTCGATGATGGTCTGTTCACCGGTTATGACGCAGACAAGCGGCAGTACGATAAAACCAGTTGGCACTATGAGCTGGACGAAAACGGTTTTGCCAAACGCGATACGACACTGCAACACCCGCGCTGTGTCTGGAATCTGTTGAAACAGCATGTCTCACGCTATACGCCGGACGTGGTAGAAAATATCTGCGGTACGCCGAAAGCGGACTTCCTGAAAGTGTGCGAGTACATTGCAGAAACCAGCGCAAAAGATAAAACCGCGTCGTTCCTGTACGCGCTGGGCTGGACGCAGCATTCCATCGGCGCGCAGAACATCCGTACTATGGCGATGATCCAGCTTCTGCTCGGTAACATGGGGATGGCGGGCGGCGGCGTTAACGCCCTGCGCGGTCACTCCAACATTCAGGGACTGACCGACTTAGGACTGCTGTCGCAAAGTCTGCCGGGCTACCTGACGCTACCGAGCGAAAAACAGACCGACCTGCAAACCTATCTGGCTGCCAATACGCCGAAGCCATTGTTGAAGGATCAGGTCAACTACTGGGGCAACTATCCGAAATTCTTCGTCTCAATGATGAAGGCCTTCTTTGGTGATAAAGCGACAGCGGAAAATAGCTGGGGCTTTGACTGGCTACCGAAGTGGGACAAAGGGTACGACGTGTTGCAGTACTTCGAGATGATGAAACAGGGCAAGGTCAACGGCTATATCTGCCAGGGCTTTAACCCGGTGGCCTCATTCCCGAACAAAAACAAAGTGGTCGCGTCGCTTTCCAAACTGAAGTACCTGGTGACTATCGATCCGCTCAACACCGAAACGTCCACCTTCTGGCAAAACCACGGTGAGTCGAACGACGTTGATCCCGCAAAAATCCAGACCGAAGTGTTCCGTCTGCCTTCCACCTGTTTTGCCGAGGAAAATGGTTCCATCGTTAACTCCGGTCGCTGGTTACAGTGGCACTGGAAGGGCGCGGACGCCCCGGGAATTGCCATGACCGACGGCGAAATCCTCGCCGGTATCTTCTTACGCCTGCGTAAGATGTACTCTGAACAGGGCGGCGCCAACCCGGAACAGGTGTTGAATATGACCTGGAACTACACCAAACCATACGAACCCGCCTCTGAAGAAGTGGCGATGGAAAGTAACGGTAAAGCGCTGGCCGATCTTATCGACCCGGCAACCGGCGCGGTGGTGGTGAAGAAAGGTCAACAGCTCAGTTCGTTCGCGCAACTGCGCGATGACGGTACGACGTCCAGCGGCTGCTGGATTTTCGCCGGTAGCTGGACGCAGGAAGGCAACATGATGGCGCGTCGTGATAACGCCGACCCGTCTGGTCTCGGCAACACGCTGGGCTGGGCCTGGGCATGGCCGCTTAACCGCCGCATCCTCTATAACCGCGCCTCCGCCGATCCGCAGGGTAATCCCTGGGACCCGAAACGTCAGCTACTGAAATGGGAAGGCGGAAAATGGGCCGGATGGGATATTCCGGACTACAGCGCCGCCGCGCCCGGCAGCGACGTCGGACCGTTTATCATGCAGCCGGAAGGGATGGGTCGCCTGTTTGCTATCGATAAGATGGCGGAAGGGCCGTTCCCGGAACACTACGAGCCGTTTGAAACGCCGCTGGGCACTAACCCGCTGCACCCGAACGTTATCTCTAACCCTGCCGCCCGTATCTTTAAAGACGATGCCGACGCGCTGGGTAAAGCGGATAAGTTCCCGTATGTCGGAACCACTTACCGTCTGACCGAGCACTTCCACTACTGGACCAAGCACGCGTTGCTTAACGCTATCGCCCAGCCGGAACAGTTTGTGGAAATTGGCGAGAAGCTGGCGAATAAGCTCGGCATCGCGCATGGCGATACCGTGAAGGTCTCCTCGAACCGCGGCTATATCAAAGCCAAAGCGGTGGTGACCAAGCGTATTCGCACGCTGAAAGCGGACGGCAAGGATATCGATACCATCGGTATTCCTATTCACTGGGGCTACGAAGGCGTGGCGAAAAAAGGTTTTATAGCCAATACGTTAACGCCTTTCGTCGGTGATGCGAACACGCAAACGCCGGAGTTTAAATCCTTCCTTGTGAACGTGGAAAAGGTGTAACGGAGACGACCTATGGCTTATCAATCGCAAGACATCATTCGTCGTTCCGCCACTAACGGTTTCACCCCCGCGCCCCAGGCGCGGGACCACCAGGAAGAGGTGGCGAAACTCATCGACGTCACCACCTGTATCGGCTGTAAAGCGTGTCAGGTGGCGTGCTCCGAGTGGAACGACATCCGTGATGAAGTGGGCAATAACGTCGGGGTGTATGACAACCCGGCTGATTTGACCGCGAAATCCTGGACGGTAATGCGCTTCTCGGAAGTGGAACAGAACGACAAACTGGAGTGGCTGATCCGTAAGGATGGCTGTATGCACTGCGCCGATCCCGGCTGCCTGAAGGCCTGTCCGGCGGAAGGGGCGATCATTCAGTATGCTAACGGTATTGTCGACTTCCAGTCCGAGCAGTGTATCGGCTGCGGCTACTGTATCGCTGGCTGCCCGTTCAACGTGCCGCGCCTTAACCCGGAAGACAACCGCGTCTATAAATGTACGCTGTGCGTCGACCGCGTGACCGTGGGGCAAGAACCGGCCTGCGTGAAGACCTGTCCAACCGGCGCCATTCATTTTGGCTCGAAAGAGGATATGAAAACGCTGGCGGGCGAGCGGGTGGCGGAACTCAAAACCCGTGGTTATGACAACGCGGGTCTGTACGATCCGGCGGGCGTAGGCGGTACGCATGTCATGTACGTGCTGCATCATGCCGACAAGCCGAATCTGTATCACGGTCTGCCGGAGAACCCGGAAATCAGCGAAACCGTTAAGTTCTGGAAAGGCGTCTGGAAACCGCTCGCCGCGTTCGGTTTTGCCGCGACCTTTGCCGCCAGCGTCTTCCACTATGTCGGCGTCGGCCCGAACCGTGCGGAAGAGGAAGATGACAACCTGCATGAAGAGAAAGACGAGGTGCGCAAATGAAACGACGTGACACCATCGTGCGCTATACGGCGCCGGAACGCATCAACCACTGGATCGTCGCCTTCTGCTTCGTGCTGGCGGCGGTGAGCGGGCTGGGCTTTTTATTCCCATCCTTCAACTGGTTGATGCATATCCTGGGCACCCCACAACTGGCGCGAATTCTGCACCCGTTTGTGGGCGTGGTTATGTTTGCCTCGTTCATCATCATGTTTTTCCGTTATTGGCACCACAATCTAATCAATCGGGATGATATCTTTTGGGCGAAGAATATTCGTAAGATCGTCGTCAACGAGGAAGTGGGTGACACCGGGCGTTATAACTTCGGTCAGAAATGCGTATTCTGGGCGGCGATTATCTTCCTGGTGCTGCTGCTGGTAAGCGGGGTAATTATCTGGCGTCCGTACTTTGCGCCTGCTTTCTCAATCCCGGTGATCCGATTCGCGTTAATGTTGCATTCTTTTGCCGCAGTAGCGTTAATTGTGGTTATCATGGTGCATATCTACGCCGCCCTTTGGGTGAAAGGCACCATTACCGCGATGGTGGAAGGCTGGGTAACCCGGTCGTGGGCGAAGAAGCATCACCCGCGCTGGTACCGAGAAGTCCGCAAGACAACGGAAAAAGAAACTGAATGAGTATTCGCATAATCCCGCAAGATGAGCTGGGGTCGAGCGAGAAACGTACGGCGGATATAATTCCGCCGTTATTGTTCCCCCGACTCAAAAACGTCTACAACCGCCGCGCCGAACGTCTGCGCGAGCTGGCTGAAAATAACCCGCTGGGCGATTACCTGCGCTTTGCCGCGCTTATCGCGCACGCGCAGGAAGTGGTGCTGTACGACCATCCGCTGGAGATGGATCTGACCGCACGTATTAAAGAAGCGAACGACCAGGGCAAACCGCCGCTGGATATCCACGTGCTGCCGCGTGATAAGCACTGGCAAAAACTGCTGCATTCGTTAATTGCCGAGCTAAAACCCGAGATGAGCGGCCCCGCGCTGGCGGTGATTGAGAACCTGGAGAAAGCCTCAGAGCAGGAGCTGGAGCAGATGGCCAGCGCGCTGTTTACCTCAGATTTTGCCTCCGTCAGCAGCGATAAAGCCCCGTTTATCTGGGCCGCGCTCTCCCTTTACTGGGCGCAAATGGCCAGCTTGATTCCAGGCAAAGCCCGCGCGGAATACGGTGAAGCGCGCCAGTATTGCCCGGTGTGCGGTTCGATGCCGGTCTCCAGCATGGTGCAAATCGGCACCACGCAGGGGCTGCGTTATCTGCACTGTAACCTGTGCGAAACCGAATGGCATGTCGTGCGCGTAAAATGCAGTAACTGCGAACAGAGCCGCGACTTACACTACTGGTCGCTGGAAAATGAGCAGGCTGCGGTGAAAGCCGAAAGCTGCGGCGACTGCGGGACTTACCTGAAGATTCTCTATCAGGAAAAAGACCCGAAAGTGGAAGCCGTGGCCGACGACCTCGCCTCGCTGGTGCTGGACGCGCGCATGGAGCAGGAGGGCTTCGCCCGCAGTTCCATCAACCCGTTCCTGTTCCCGGGGGAAGGGGAATAAGTTCTCTGGTATACCGGCTAGCAATCTACGTTAGCCGGATCATTGCTCACTAACGCAATGCTTGTATAACGTTTCTCGGGTCGTTGGCAATGGCGCGAAGTAACGCTTTGGCTGGCCCTGTCGGTGAACGTCTTCCTTGCTCCCAGTTGCGCAGCGTATCCACGTTGACCGAAATCAGTTCTGCAAACTTAGATTGCGACAACCCAGATGCCTGCCGTATTTCTTTAATCTTCATTGCATCAATATGAAAGGTACGAGAAGGCTCACGGGTCCCTTCAATGATTTCATTCATTTGAGACATACTTTGAGTTAATCGCTCAAATAACACTTTATCCATCTACCACCTCTCATTCAGCATACGAAGCACCGCTTTTTCCTGCGGCGTGAGATCATCTTTAATGCCTTTTTGATAAATCAGAAGCAAGCGAATCTCATACCGTTGACTACGGTGAAAATAGATAATTCGCACGCCACTACGCTTTCCTTTGCCTCGCGATCCCCAGCGCATTTTTCTCAGGCCGCCCGTTTCCTGAATGACATCACCACAATCTGGATGCTGAGCCATAAAAACCTGAAGCTTATGGTATTCATCCTCATCGAGCAGTTTTTTAACATCTTCAGTAAAGAGTTCCGTTTCTATAAATTGCATATTCCCTACGCCATTAGCTTATAGTAGTGAAAATAATCTATACGTCAATGGCGTATAGTATCGTCATTTCACAGTACAAAAATTAAAAACCCAGCGCCAACCGCATTCCATTTTTTGCGAACCTCTATCCAGAATCATCATCCCCTCGTTTCACCACTTTCCATCCCCAACGAACCAGGTTATAAACTGTACATACATACAGTCAAAGGAGCGTTATATGCCACTGGAAAAAGGAATTGCCGAACTGGTCGCTGGGTTTATCGCCGCGGGCCGTCCCTCTTCACGAGAGCAGAATATTGATGATCGGAGAGCGGGTTATATTGCCAGCACGTCGCTGGCGGGCGAGAAAGAGATTCGCGTAAAATCTGAAGATATCGTGCTGGAAGGGATGACATTTCGCGTCGTTTCGCCGCTAAACGCATCAGGTTCGCTACCCTGTATCCTCTACTATCACGGCGGCTGTTTTGTTAGCGGCGGCTTTCTGACTCATGACCCCCAGCTACGGCAACTGGCCTGGAAAAGCGGCTGTAAGGTGATTGCCATTCAGTATCGCCTTGCGCCAGAGCACACCTTCCCCGCGGCTCATGACGACGCTGAACGCGGGGCCAATATCGTCCATCAATACGCGGAGCAGTTAGGCATCGATCGTGAACATATCACGCTTGCTGGCGACAGCGCAGGCGGGCACCTGGCATTGGTCAGCGCGCTACGCCTGAAATCCACCGCCCACTGGTCTCCGGCGAAGCTGCTGTTGATCTACCCGATGCTTGACGCTACTGCCAGTTTCCCCAGCTATGCCAGCAACGGGCAAGACTACATCATCACCCGCGACACACTACTATCAGGCTTCGAAATGTATCTCCACGGTACCGACCTCCGTCACCCGGAAGCCAGTCCGATATGGCGTGAAGATTTTGCCGGTTTACCGCCGGTGCATATCCTCACCGCAGAGTTCGACCCACTGCGTGATGAAGGCGAAGCGCTATATCACCGTCTGAACGACCAGGGCGTGGCGTGTACTTGCCAGCGCTATCTCGGTGTCATTCATGGCTTTTTCCAGCTCGCAGGCGTGAGCCAGGCGGCACGAAGCGCCATGCGAGATGTGGCCCGGCGTGTTGTAAGTCCATCAACAGGCAAAATGACCTAAAATTCAATTTTGTTTTCAACTTGAAAACTGGATAACGTTGCGCTAAATTGTTTTCAGGTTGAAAACTTTGTAATGGAACTACATTGTGCATGTTATCAGCCGAAAACCGTTCAATGAAGCGATGCTCATGTATCCAAACCATGAGCTTGCTCTCACTGAGTTGCTGAATGTTCTGGAGAAAAAAACATTCACTCAGCCTGAAGAGATGAAGCGGTATATTCCTTCACTGGATAATTTTAAGTACAGAGATAAATGGTGGGTGATTGATGTTTCTGGTAACAGCCTGAGACTCATTTCCTACATAGATTTCAGGTTACATAAGATATTTGTGAAACATATCGTTTCCCATGCCGAATATGACAAACTGACCGCATATTATCGGGGTAATAAAGAATGAGAACTCATCGTCAGATGGATGCAACCAGCGCAAAAAAGATCGTTGATACCTTCAGCGATGCGGTAAAAAGCGTCCCACTGATGGGGGAAGACCGAAATGACAATGAGTATCGCAGGGCACTAGCGCTAGTGGAGTTTCTGGTCGACCACGACGATCTTGAAAACCCACTATTTGAATTGCTCTGTGCCCGAATCAGTGAATACGAAAAACATGCGCCGGAATTCAAAGCACTCAACCAACACCTGGAGAAAACGCCCCCTGGCGTTTCAGTATTGCGAACGCTCATGGATCAATACGGTCTCAAAGCAGCAGATCTTGCCAACGAACTTGGTTCTAAATCGAACGTCAGCAACATCTTAAATGGCCGCAGAGCACTAACGGTTAATCATATTAAAGCGCTTACACAACGCTTTAAACTACCAGCGGATGCCTTCATCGAGTAGTTGGATATGTCCAGCTACTCCTCCTCATTCCCGCCCTCTTCATACGGGCCGAACGGTTTCGCAGGTAGTACGATATAAATGCCTTCGAAAATTGCCCCGGCGGTCTCGCCGCCCAACAGTTCAACCTGCAGCTGGACACGCGCTTTTTTACCCCGCGCCAGCCTGTCCAAATCACCGCTTAGCGACCCCAAATCAGCCACGGCGTTTGGCTTTCCGCTAATCGGTTTACTGTAGCGAATATGGGCGTCAGCAAGAATAATCGTCCCGCCAAGATGGCGTTCACGGAGCATCAGCCAGATAAGTCCCCATCCGGTCAGCGTCGCCAGGGAGAACAGGCTGCCGGCAAACACCGTGTGATGCGGATTTTGATTACCGGTTTCCGGCATCGTGGTGATAAATTTTTGCCCGGTGTACTGCTGAATGCGCACCCCCATCTTTTCACTCAATGGAATGTGCTCATACCAGGCCTGCTGAAGCTGCCCGCACCAGTCACCGCGATGCAGGATATCATCCAGCGATGCTACCGGTTTAATCATCAGAAAATGGCGGATTGGCGTGGTTGTGGGCGTAGTAATCTCCCCCTGATTGACAAATCCGAGTTTGGCAAAGAACTCAACCGCATCTTCGCGCGCGCTGCAGGTGACGCGCTTAACGCCTTCCTGGCGGGCGACAGACTCCAGGGTCATCGCCATTAATGTCCCCAGCCCTTTATCCTGTACCGAGGGATGTACAGCCATAAAACGAATAGACGCCTCGTTATCTGCATTGATATACAGGCGGCCCACTGCAACTAAATTTCCTTCTTCGTCCACCACCATTTGATGGTGCGCCAACGCATCCCAGCCATCCCGTTCCGACCCTTTCGGCTGGTGCAGCGGTTTACGCAGCATCTCCCAGCGAAACTGGTAGTAACGTTCTAATTCTTCTTCTGTTTGCGGAACTCGAAGGTGATACATAGCCGTACTCTCTCTTGTTATCCGCGGCCACGCCGGAAGCTGACTCATACCTGGAGCCAGAATGTCACGGGACCGTCATTAACCAGCTCAACCTGCATATCGGCAGCGAAGCGTCCGGTTTGCGTGTTTATCGCCTGCTGGCGGCAGCGTTCGACAAAATATTCATAAAGCGCCTGCGCGCGATCCGGCGCAGCCCCGCCGGAAAAGCTTGGTCGCATACCGCGCTCGGTATCTGCCGCCAGCGTAAACTGCGACACCACCAGCACGCTGCCGCCAGCCTGTTGTACATTCAGATTCATCTTACCGTCAGCATCGCTGAAGATACGGTATCCCAGCACGCGCTCGCACAGACGATTCGCTTTTTGTTCGTCATCTTCTTTTTCGACACCCAATAACACCAAAAGTCCTGGGCCGATTTCACCCGTCACCTCGTCCTCCACGGTGACGCTGGCACGGGTTACGCGTTGAATTAATGCAATCATGGTTGGTCAGCTTCTTCTTGTTCTGCGGCTTGTTTGAGTTTTCGGTATTCCCCGAGAGTGACAGTTATTTCTGCGCCAAGCAAGACTATACACCAAGTCCAGTATACCCAGACAAACAGGATAGGGATCACTGCCAGTACGCCATAAATGAGCTGATATGACGGGAACATGGTGATATAAAGCGCGAAACCTTTCTTTCCGGCCTCGAACAGCAACGCGGCGACAAACGCGCCGACAAGAGCGTCACGGTTCGGTACGCGAGTTGTTGGGACAATACTGTAAAGTAACCAGAATGAGATCCACGAGAGCAGCAGCGGAAGGATGCGCAATACATTGTCGATGACCGTATTCAGATCGCTGGCCCAGCGTAAAGAAAGCAGGTAGGAGCTGATCGCCAGGCTGGCGCCAGCGAGAAGCGGGCCGAGCGTGAGGATCATCCAGTACACCGCAAAAGAGTACACTTTTGGCCGTGTGCGTTTGCTACGCCAGATAGTGTTTAAGGCGCTATCAATGGCGTACATCAACAGCAATGCCGTCACAATCAGTCCACAGGCGCCCACCGCCGTCATTTTGTTGGAGTTAGCGACAAACTGCTCAATATAGCGCTGAATCACGTCTCCGGTGGCTGGCATAAAGTTAGCAAAAATAAAATGGCGTAACTGAATGCTGACATCAGAAAACATCGGAAAAGCAGCGAAAAGGGCAAAAACGACGGCAATAAGCGGTACTAAGGAGAGTAATGAGACATAGGCGAGATTTCCCGCCAGAGTCGTCATATTATCCTCATCGATACGCTGCCATAATAGCTTGAGCCAAGCCCGAACATGGCGCGTATGGCGTCCAGCTTTTTGGTGAACGGTTTTTAGCATAACAGCTTCGCGAAATAGTCAGGGATGGTGGTTTTATCCTTCACCAGAATGCTGGTGATCCCCAACTGGTTGGCCCCTTCTATATTATCGGCATTGTCGTCGAAAAAGACCGCATCGGCAGCGGAAAAACCTTCTTTCTGCAGGACGTGCTGATAAATACGCGCTTCCGGCTTACGCATTCCCAAATCCTGCGATAAATAGATATGGTCGGCGGCAGCGCGCACCTCCGGATATTCTTCCGGCCAGAAGTGGGTATGCAGTCGGTTAGTATTGGATAGCACCACCACGCGATGCCCCTGCTCGCGCAGTTTATGCATGATAGCAATCACTTCGGGCCGTAATCCGACAAATACCGCCTGCCAGCCGTGCGCAAATTGTTCATAACTGAGCGATAACGCCATTTCATGACAGAAAGCTTCAGCAAACGCTTCGTCCGTTATCTCACCGCGTTCATGTTGGTGAAAAGTCTCGCCCATCGTAAATTTTTGCTTCAGCGAAGCCAGCGGTACTCGACTCAGGTCGCTCCACACACCTAATACGCGGTTAAAGTCGATGTCGACAATCACATTACCTAAATCAAAGATGTAGAGCATGTCATTCTCCTTGCTAACCGGGGATGAATAACTGTAGCGGGAAAGGAGAGGTTTGACTATGTATCCCTTTATAAATCAATTAACAAAAAGACAATAGAAACGTAGACGATGTTCAATATCGCCTGCATCACAGCGCCGTTTTATTAGCCGGATAAAGCGCTGACGCGACCATCCGGCGCAAGGGCGCTTGTCACGCTGAAACGGCGTCGTCCAGCGAAGGACTCACCTGAACCACTTCGATTTGCTGGGATTGAAGTAAATTCTGTAATGCCGGACCGGGATACTCGTCCGTAAACAGAGCGGTAATCTGTGACACATTGCCGATCTCAACCGCCGCAGAAGCATGGTATTTCGTATGATCGGCGGCCAGCAGAATATGTCGCGAGTGGGCCATCATGGTTTTCACTACGCTGGCTTCGTTGACATCAAACTCCAGTAACGCGCCATCGCTCTCTATCGCGCCTACGCTGGTGACGAGATAGTCCGCCCGGAACCCCGCGACAAACGCCGTCGCGGATGGCCCGATAATGCCGCTATTATGCGGGCGCAGCGTGCCGCCAGGCACCATCACTTCAAAGCGAGGGTTATTATAAAGAATGTGCGCGACGCGCAGGCTATTGGTGATAATGCGCAGATGATTATGGTTGAGCAGCGCGCGCGCCACCTGCTCAACCGTCGTTCCAATCGTGATAAATATCGTGGAGCCATCCGGAATATAGTCAGCCACGGCTTCCGCAATGGCTTTTTTCTCTTGCGTCCAGGAGACCTCTCGCTGCTCAAAGGCGGTATTGACCACACTAGACGCTCTGCCGGCACCGCCGTGATGACGCGTAATCAGCCCCTGCTCGCTTAATTTACGAATATCGCGGCGAACCGTCTGGGTAGAGACCTCCAACAAACTGGCTAACTCATCGATATTCATATAGCCGCGCTCATCAATTAGCATTAACAGCCGATCGTGTCGCGGATTACCGGTCAGTTCGGTAAGACTCATGAGCATTCCTCTAAAAGCTTCCTACTGCTCATATTATACAAAAAGTGACAAGAAAGATCGGGTTTGCTCACAATCAGGGATACCCGCCCGGCCACCCGGGCGCGTACACTTCAGCGCGGCAACGCCGCTGGCGAATCTGACAGCCTCTTCGATGGCGTATCCGCTTGCCAGGCCAAATGCCAGTGCGCCATGAAAAACATCGCCCGCGCCGGTAGTATCCACCACCTCCACGGTAAAACCCGGTTGGTGGCGTACCGCCGCTTTTTCCAACCAGTTGCAGCCTTCACTGCCTCGCGTGACATAGACATGTCCATTTGTGAGCATTTGTGCTTTTTTTAGCGCATCAATGGCTTCACTCATCCCCGTCAGGCGTGCCAGCCCTGGCTCGGAGAAGGCGGCGTGGTCGCTTAACGCCACCAGCTCGCTAATATCCTGTGGCGTAATATCGCCATCAAGAACGGTCATGACGCCAGCCTGACGCGCCAGCGTAAACGCCTGTTTTGCGCCGTCATGCCAGCGCACATCCGCCAACACCACATCCCACTGCGAAAAATCGATGTCGTTAAGCCAGTCGGCGTCAGGTAATAAATCCGGGCTGGGATAATTAACGATAATCCGCTCTCCTTTGGCATCCACCATAATCGCTGACTGCGACGACATGGCCTGCGTGTAGCGGCGGGTATAGCGGGTATTTACCCCCAGGGATTCCAGTTCCGCCAGCAGGCTGTTTCCGGTGTCGTCATCGCCCACACGGCCAATAAAGTCCACCTGCGCGCCCAATTTCGCCGCAGCCACGGCAGCGGTCGCCGCAGGCCCGCCGCCCACTTCCGTATAGCGCTTCGCCACATATTTACCCCCTTCGGTTGGTAATCCTTCCACGTAATAGATGCGATCCATCACGGTAATACCTACACAAGCAATACGAACCATGGTCATTCCTTAAGCATTTGCGATGTACTCATTTTAATTTCACGAAATGTTTAAAAAGTGACGGCTGTCAATTTTTTGACTATAAATTACAAATACGATCACAAACAGACAGAAAAAGGCTCATTAATGACAAAAAATGACACCACCGTGTTCAGGAGAACGATATGGCAGTTATAGCATTTATCGGGTTGGGACAGATGGGCTCCCCTATGGCGAGCAATCTGCTAAAGCAGGGCCATCAACTCAGCGTCTTCGATGTTAATCCCGACGCCGTACAGCGTCTGGTAGACAAAGGCGCGCAACCTGCAAGCAGCCCGGCTCAGGCAACCATCGGCGCTGAATTTGTTATCACCATGCTCCCGAACGGCGATCTGGTTCGTTCCGTTTTGTTTGGCGAGCAAGGCGTTTGTGAAACCCTTTCCCGTGAAGCGCTGGTCATTGATATGTCCACTATTCATCCGTTGCAAACCGATAAGCTGATTGCCGACATGCAGAGCAAAGGGTTCAGCATGATGGATGTGCCGGTAGGCCGGACATCCGACAACGCGATTACCGGCACATTGTTGCTACTGGCAGGCGGTACGGCGGAGCAAGTAGAGCGCGCTACCCCTGTTCTGATGGCGATGGGTAATGAGCTGGTCAACACCGGCGGCCCGGGAATGGGTATTCGCGTAAAACTGATCAACAACTACATGAGTATTGCGCTAAATGCGCTCTCCGCCGAAGCCGCCGTGCTGTGTGAAGCGCTGGGGCTTTCCTTCGACGTGGCTTTAAAAGTGATGAACGGCACTGCCGCAGGCAAAGGGCATTTCACCACCACCTGGCCGAATAAAGTGATGAAAGGGGATCTGTCTCCCGCCTTCATGATCGATCTGGCGCACAAAGATCTTGGCATCGCGTTGGATGTCGCCAATCAACTGCACGTACCGATGCCGCTCGGCGCCGCCTCCCGTGAAGTTTATAACCTGGCGCGGGCCGCAGGCCGCGGTCGGGAAGACTGGAGCGCCATCCTGGAACAGGTGCGCATCAGCGCCGGGCTGACCGCCAACGTAAAAAAGTAACGACTGTATAAAGGAAAATTGAATGAACAACTACACCATCAAAGACATTACGCGAGCGTCCGGCGGGTTTGCCATGCTGGCTGTCGATCAGCGCGAGGCGATGCGTTTAATGTTTGCTGCTGCTGGTGCGAAAACACCCGTTGCCGATAGCGTGCTGACGGATTTCAAAGTGAATGCGGCGAAAATTCTTTCCCCGTATGCCTCTGCCGTTCTGCTGGATCAGCAGTTCTGTTATCGCCAGGCCGTAGAACAAAACGCGGTCGCTAAAAGCTGCGCCATGATCGTCGCGGCGGATGATTTCATCCCGGGCAACGGTATTCCCGTTGATAACGTGGTCATTGATAAAAAAATTAATGCGCAGGCGGTAAAACGGGATGGCGCGAAAGCCTTAAAACTGTTGGTGCTGTGGCGCAGCGACGAAGACGCGCAGCAGCGTCTGGATATGGTCAAAGAATTCAATGAATTATGCCACTCCAATGGTTTGCTGAGCATTATCGAACCGGTTGTACGTCCGCCGCGCTGCGGCGACAAGTTCGATCGCGAGCAGGCGATTATCGATGCGGCCAAAGAGCTGGGCGACAGCGGCGCCGATCTTTACAAAGTTGAAATGCCGCTCTACGGCAAAGGCGCGCGTTCCGATCTTCTTACCGCCTCACAACGCCTGAATGGGCATATCAATATGCCGTGGGTCATCCTCTCTTCCGGTGTGGACGAAAAACTGTTCCCTCGCGCGGTCAGGGTCGCCATGGAAGCTGGCGCATCCGGGTTCCTGGCGGGACGCGCGGTCTGGTCATCAGTGATTGGTTTACCGGATACCGAGCTGATGCTACGTGATGTTTCCGCGCCTAAGTTGCAACGACTGGGCGAGATCGTCGATGAAATTATGGCAAAACGTCGTTAATACGAGGATGAAAGAATGAAATGGTTTAACACGTTGAGCCACAACCGCTGGCTGGAGCAGGAAACCGACCGCATCTTTAATTTCGGTAAAAACGCCGCGGTGCCGACAGGCTTCGGCTGGCTGGGAAATAAAGGGCAAATTAAAGAAGAGATGGGCACCCATCTTTGGATCACGGCGCGTATGCTGCACGTTTATTCCGTGGCGGCGTCGATGGGCCGACCGGGCGCTTATGATCTGGTCGATCACGGCATCAAAGCCATGAACGGCGCGCTGCGCGACAAAAAATACGGCGGCTGGTATGCCTGCGTTAACGATCAGGGCGTGGTGGATGCCTCTAAGCAGGGTTATCAACACTTCTTCGCCCTACTGGGCGCGGCCAGCGCCGTCACGACCGGGCATCCTGAAGCCAGGAAATTGCTGGATTACACCATAGAAGTGATTGAGAAATACTTCTGGAGTGAAGAAGAGCAGATGTGCCTGGAGTCCTGGGACGAAGCCTTCAGCAAAACAGAAGACTACCGTGGCGGCAACGCCAATATGCACGCCGTCGAAGCGTTCCTGATTGTTTATGACGTTACCCATGACAAAAAATGGCTGGATCGCGCTATCAGAATCGCATCTGTCATCATTCATGATGTCGCCAGAAACAACCATTACCGTGTGAATGAGCACTTTGATACTCAATGGAATCCTATCCGCGACTACAACAAAGATAATCCAGCACACCGTTTCCGCGCATTTGGCGGCACGCCAGGCCATTGGATCGAATGGGGTCGTTTAATGCTGCATATCCACGCAGCACTGGAAGCCAGATGCGAACAACCCCCGGCATGGCTGCTGGAAGATGCTAAAGGTTTGTTCCACGCTACAGTACGCGATGCCTGGGCTCCAGATGGGGCAGACGGCATTGTCTACTCAGTCGACTGGGACGGTAAACCTATCGTACGTGAACGTGTACGCTGGCCAATTGTAGAAGCGATGGGGACAGCCTATGCCCTCTATACCTTAACAGGGGATCGTCAATACGAAACCTGGTATCAAACATGGTGGGACTACTGCATTAAGTACCTGATGGACTATGAAAATGGTTCCTGGTGGCAAGAGCTGGACGCCGATAACAAAGTGACCACCAAAGTGTGGGACGGCAAGCAAGATATTTACCATCTGCTGCACTGTCTGGTCATTCCTCGTCTGCCACTGGCGCCGGGCCTGGCTCCAGCGGTCGCGGCGGGTCTCCTGGATATCAACGCGAAATAGGTCATGAGGGTGGCAGCCATGCACAGCGGTGGAAAAACTATTCAGCTTAATGCGGGCCATTACCAGGCGAAAATCGTCACGGTTGGCGCAGGTCTGGCGGAACTGACCCATCATGGACGCCATGTGGTCATCCCGCATAAACCGGAAGAAATACCCATGGCGCATCTGGGGAAAGTATTGATTCCCTGGCCCAATCGCGTGACAAATGGCTGCTACTCCTATAACGGCAAGGTTTTCCAGCTTGCCGTTAACGACCCGGTTTCGCAGACCGCCATTCACGGTCTGTTAGCCTGGCGAGACTGGCAGATTAATTATCAGTCGGCGACGGAAGCGTCGCTAACGATTTTTCTGCCGCCCTCTTACGGCTATCCCTTTGCGTTGATATCGGAAGTGATTTATCGGTTAGATGCCGCCAGTGGGCTGCACGTATTTATTCGTACGCAAAACATTGGCGATGAATCAGCCCCTTATGGCGCGGGCGCACATCCTTATTTGACTTGTAATCTGCAAAGCATCGATAGCTGTGTATTAACACTGCCTGCAAGCGAAGAATTGCCCGCAGGCAGGGATTTTTCCGCATCATGCCTGCTCGGCGAAACGCGCCTTGATCATGCGGTTAAGACCGCGACTACCCCGGCTGAGTGGGAGGTCAGACTTACCAGCCCAACGCAGAACATGTCTACATTTTTACGCAGCAACCAACCCTGGCTACAGATCTATACCGGCGAAAAACTCAGCCGAAAAGGTCTCGCGGTAGAGCCTATGAGCTGCCCGCCCGATGCATTTAATTCCGGGATCGCACTGATTCATCTTGCCCCAAAAGCGATCCATCAACTGCATTTTTCCATCGGCTGCGACTAGCCCAAATGGATTACCGAATTACCCTACATTCACGGAGATTACAATGAATTCTCTACCACAACGGTCAACCGATTTTGAACTGACAACATCACAGGATGGTTTTGCGCTTAACTGGCAGCAGCGCCTGATTTTACGCCACAGCGCCGAAAATCCCTGTCTGTGGATTGGCGCGGGCGTTGCCGACATTGATATGTTTCGCGGCAACTTCAGCATCAAAGACAAACTTAACGAGAAGATTGCATTAACGGAGGCCACGGTCAGCGAGCTACCCGACGGCTGGCTGATACAATTCAGCCGTGGCGCAACAATTAGCGCCACCCTTCGCATCTCCGCCGATGAGGCGGGACGCCTGACGTTGGATCTGCAAAACGACGACCTGCACCATAACCGTATCTGGTTACGCCTCGCGGCTAATCCAGACGACCATATCTACGGCTGCGGCGAACAGTTCTCTTATTTCGATTTGCGCGGCAAGCCGTTCCCGCTGTGGACCAGCGAACAGGGCGTTGGCCGTAATAAAACCAGCTATGTCACCTGGCAGGCAGACTGTAAAGAGAACGCCGGCGGCGACTATTACTGGACCTTCTTCCCCCAGCCAACCTTTGTCAGCACGCAGAAGTATTACTGCCACGTCGATAATAGCTGCTATATGAATTTCGACTTCAGCGCGCCGGAGTATCACGAACTGGCGCTGTGGGAAGATAAAACTACGCTGCGTTTTGAGTGTGCCGACACCTACATCGCCCTACTGGAAAAACTGACTGCGCTGTTAGGCCGCCAGCCGGAGCTGCCGGACTGGGTTTACGACGGCGTCACGCTCGGCATTCAGGGCGGTACGGAAGTTTGTCAGCAAAAACTGGATACCATGCGCAACGCAGGCGTAAAAGTGAACGGTATTTGGGCGCAGGACTGGTCCGGCATTCGTATGACCTCTTTCGGCAAGCGCGTGATGTGGAACTGGAAGTGGAATAGCGACAACTATCCACAACTGGATAGCCGGATCAAACAGTGGAAAGAAGAAGGCGTCCAGTTCCTCTCTTATATCAACCCATACGTCGCCAGTGATAAAGACCTCTGCGCCGAGGCGGCGAAACACGGCTATCTGGCGAAAGACGCCACGGGCGGCGACTATCTGGTCGAGTTTGGCGAATTCTATGGCGGCGTGGTCGATCTGACCAATCCTGAAGCTTACGACTGGTTCAAAGACGTCATCAAAAAGAACATGATCGCGCTCGGCTGCAGCGGCTGGATGGCGGATTTCGGCGAATATCTGCCGACCGACACGTATCTGCACAACGGCGTCAGCGCCGAGATCATGCATAACGCCTGGCCTGCGCTGTGGGCGAAATGTAACTACGAAGCGCTACAGGAGTCCGGCAAGCTCGGCGAGATCCTGTTCTTTATGCGTGCGGGTTATACCGGCAGTCAGAAATATTCCACCATGATGTGGGCAGGTGACCAGAACGTTGACTGGAGCCTTGATGATGGTCTGGCCTCTGTCGTGCCTGCGGCATTGTCGCTGGCGATGACCGGTCATGGTCTGCATCACAGCGATATCGGCGGCTACACCACCCTGTTTGACATGAAACGCAGCAAAGAGTTGCTGCTGCGCTGGTGCGATTTCAGCGCCTTTACGCCGATGATGCGCACCCATGAAGGCAACCGCCCCGGCGATAACTGGCAGTTCGACGGCGACGCGGAAACTATTGCCCACTTTGCCCGCATGACCACCGTCTTTACCACGCTGAAACCGTATCTCAAGCAGGCGGTGGCGCAAAACGCGGCTACCGGTCTGCCGGTCATGCGTCCGCTATTCCTGCACTACGAGAACGATGCCGCAACCTACACCCTGAAATATCAATATCTGCTCGGTCAGGATCTGCTGGTCGCGCCGGTTCATGAGCAGGGGCGTTGCGACTGGACGCTGTACCTGCCGGAAGATCACTGGGTGAATATCTGGACCGGCGAAGCTCACCACGGCGGTGAAATTACCGTGGATGCGCCCATTGGCAAGCCGCCGGTCTTCTATCGCGCGAAGAGCGAGTGGGCTTCACTTTTTGCTTCTTTACGGAATATCTAATACGGCTCGCCCGCAGGGAAACCTGCGGGCAGATGGAGAAGAATAATGAGTCAGACCTCTGCTGATCCGGCAACGCTACGCTTGCCGTTTAAAGAAAAACTTGCCTATGGACTGGGGGATTTAGGTTCCAATATCCTGTTAGATATCGGGACCCTCTATTTACTCAAATTTTATACCGATGTGCTGGGTTTACCAGGGACTTACGGCGGGATCATTTTCCTGATCGCCAAATTTTTTACCGCATTTACCGATATGGGTACCGGCATTATGCTCGACTCGCGGCGTAAAATTGGTCCGAAGGGCAAATTCCGCCCGTTCGTGCTTTACGCGGCATTTCCGGTAACGCTACTGGCGATTGCTAACTTTGTCGGCACACCGTTTGAGGTTACGGGAAAAACCGTCGTCGCAACGATGCTGTTTATGTTGTATGGGCTGGTTTTCAGCATGATGAACTGCTCGTATGGCGCGATGGTGCCCGCGATTACCAAGAACCCGGATGAACGCGCCTCGCTTGCCGCCTGGCGTCAGGGCGGCGCCACTCTCGGCCTGCTGCTGTGTACCGTTGGCTTTGTGCCGGTCATGAACCTGATCGAAGGCAATGCCCAACTCAGCTATATTTTCGCCGCCACGCTATTTTCATTGTTTGGCCTGCTATTTATGTGGCTGTGCTACGCCGGCGTTAAAGAGCGCTACGTCGAAGTGAAACCTGTCGATAACGCGCAAAAGCCCGGATTATTGCAGTCGTTCCGCGCCATCGCCGGTAACCGTCCGCTGTTTATTCTGTGTATCGCCAACCTTTGTACTCTTGGCGCCTTCAACGTCAAACTGGCGATTCAGGTTTATTACACCCAGTACGTTCTTAACGACCCGATCCTCCTCTCCTGGATGGGCTTCTTTAGCATGGGCTGTATTTTTATCGGCGTCTTTTTGATGCCCGGCGCAGTAAGGCGTTTTGGCAAGAAGAAAGTCTATATCGGCGGGCTGTTAATATGGGTGGCGGGCGATCTGCTCAACTACTTCTTTGGCGGCGGCTCGGTCAGTTTTGTCGCCTTCTCCTGCCTGGCGTTCTTCGGTTCCGCCTTCGTCAACAGCCTGAACTGGGCGCTGGTTTCCGACACGGTGGAGTACGGTGAATGGCGCACCGGCGTCCGCTCGGAAGGGACGGTTTACACCGGCTTCACGTTCTTCCGTAAGGTCTCCCAGGCGCTGGCAGGGTTCTTCCCCGGCTGGATGCTGACGCAAATCGGTTATATCCCGAATGTGGTGCAATCGGCAGGCACCGTCGAAGGCCTACGCCAGTTGATCTTTATTTATCCTTGCGTGCTGGCGGTCATCACCATTATTGCGATGGGCTGTTTCTACAACCTCAACGAGAAGATGTACGTGCGAATTGTGGAAGAGATTGAGGCCCGGAAACATACGGTTTAACAACAATAAAATATAACGCCCTGCGGGGCGTTTTGAGAGGCGATTATGTCTAATCATGATCCGCTAACGCTAAAGTTGAGCCTGCGGGAAAAATGCGCCTATGGCGTGGGCGATTTCGGCTCAAATCTGATGCTGTGTATCGGTACGCTGTATCTACTGAAGTTTTATACCGATGAACTCGGGATGCCTGCATATTACGGTGGAATTATCTTTCTGGTGGCGAAATTCTTCACCGCTTTTACCGATATGCTCACCGGCGTATTGCTGGATTCACGCCGTAATATTGGCGCAAAAGGAAAGTTTCGGCCTTTTATTCTGTATGCGTCATTTCCGGTCGCTCTGGTTGCTACTGCGCAATTCTTTGCCACTCACTTTACTTTACCCGTTAAAACAGCCTTCGCGACGGTGCTGTTTATGTTGTTCGGTCTGTTCTACAGCCTGATGAACTGCTCATACGGCGCGATGGTACCCGCTATTACCAAAAATCCGCATGAGCGCGCCCAGCTCGCCGCATGGCGACAAGGCGGCGCTACCATTGGCCTTCTTCTTTGTACTGTAGGTTTTATGCCCATTCAGGCGCTGTTTACCCGTTCCCCTTCGCTGGGTTATCTGATTGCAGCAGTCATTTTTTCGGTCTGCGGGCTGTTCAGCATGTGGTGGTGCTTTAGCGGGGTGAAAGAACGGTATATCGAAACCGTGCCTGACACGCATAAACCCAGCATATTGAAGTCCTTCTGCGCGATTTTTCGTAATCCGCCGTTGCTGGTGCTCTGCGTTGCCAATTTGTGCACGCTGGCCGCCTTTAATATCAAGCTGGCCATTCAGGTTTATTACACTCAGTACGTGCTGAACGATATTCATTTGTTGTCATGGATGGGTTTTTTCAGCATGGGCTGTATCCTGATTGGTGTTTTATTAGTACCTGCTGCGGTAAAACGCTTCGGGAAAAAACAGGTTTATCTTGGTGGTCTGATATTGTGGGCCGTTGGCGATATCCTGAATTTTATCTGGGGTGGAACGTCATTCCTGTTTGTTATTTTCTCTTGTATCGCCTTTTTCGGTACCGCTTTCGTCAACAGCCTGAACTGGGCACTGGTTCCGGATACGGTTGACTACGGTGAATGGAAAACGGGTATTCGCGCTGAAGGCTCGGTGTATACGGGTTATACCTTTTCCCGCAAAATTTCCGCTGCGCTTGCTGGCTTTTTGCCAGGTATTATGCTGACGCAAATCGGTTATATCCCCAACATAGCTCAAAGTGACACCACGTTGCTTGGTTTGCGTCAGCTCATTTTTTTATGGCCTTGCGGTCTTGCCATTATCGCAGCACTAACGATGGGCTTTTTTTATAAGCTCAATGAACAACGTTTCGCTTTTATTATCGAGGAAATTGCCCAACGAAAGAAAACAGGTAATCAAATTGTCGCGACTAATAATAAACAAAGTATTTCTACTGTAAATAATTAAACGACACTTGCCGCTTTATCCATCCCGATGGATGGCGGCTTCCCTACATTTGAAAAATGGATTTATTATGAAATCTCTGAATACTCTAGTGATATTAACTTCTGTAATATCCACCTCTGTTTTTGCTGGCGCTTATGTAGAAAACCGTGAGGCCTATAACCTGGCGTCTGACCAAATGGAGTTTATGCTGCGCGTCGGCTATAACTCCGATATGGGGGCCGGAATTATGTTGACCAATACCTATACGCTACAGCGTGATGATGAATTAAAGCACGGTTATAATGAGATTGAGGGCTGGTATCCGTTATTTAAACCTACAGATAAATTAACCATCCAGCCTGGCGGGTTAATAAACGACAAAAGCATTGGTTCCGGCGGCGCCGTCTATCTGGATGTTAACTATAAATTTACCCCGTGGTTTAATCTTACGGTACGTAACCGATATAATCACAATAATTATAGTTCAACCGATTTGAATGGCGAACTGGATAATAATGACAGCTATGAAATCGGTAACTATTGGAATTTTACCATTACCGATAAATTTTCTTATACCTTTGAACCACACTATTTTTATAACGTTAATGATTTTAATAGTAGTAATGGTACGAAGCATCATTGGGAAATCACTAATACCTTCCGTTATCGTATCAATGAACACTGGCTGCCCTACTTTGAATTACGCTGGTTAGATCGTAACGTGGGCCCCTACCATAGAGAGCAAAACCAGATTCGTATCGGGGCGAAGTATTTCTTCTGATATTATCGCCTCTATTTTCCGAATCTGCATCACAGCGGGTAGTTGTTCTGCCCGCTCATTCATCCTGAATCAGACTCCCGATATCCCGCCCCTAAGCGCCATGATAATATTCGCAAAGCGTTTTACCGTATTCATGCTTATAGAGAAGGGAAACAAATGAATAAGCGATTTAATATTGATTGGGACAATAAATTAACCCAGGAACAGCTCATTAATTTGATTTTAACCGATGAAGATCTGCCAAAGCTTCGCTCACTGACCATTGGTAACTGGGGTGATTGTTGGGAAGACGAAACCTGCCAGCCTATTATTGATATGATTGTGGAGAACGCCCCCCGCTTTGCTCACCTGGAATCACTGTTTATCGGTGATATGGAGAGCGAAGACTGCGAGATCTCCTGGATTAAACAAGGTAACTATTCCAGGCTCTATGCGGCGTTACCCAATCTGAAAGAACTGATCATTAAAGGCGCGTCGGATCTGCGACTGGGCGCTATACATCATGAGAAACTGGAGCACCTGGAAATCATTTCCGGCGGCATCCCTTCTAACGTACTTGCCGAACTACAAAATGCGCAGCTCCCTGCATTAAAAACGCTGAAGCTCTTCCTGGGCGTAGAGGAATACGGTTTTGACGGTTCGCTGGATGACGTGATGGCGCTGGCATCCAAAGACCTTTTCCCTCAGCTCACCCATCTGGGGTTGATGAACAGCGAAGAGCAGGATGATATCGTCCGCCGGGTGCTGGAAAGTAATATCCTGCCGCAGCTTAACGTGCTGGAACTCTCGTGCGGTACCTTAACGGACAACGGCGCAGAGGCGCTGCTGGAGCATAAAGACCGAATTGTGCATCTGGAAACACTCGATCTCTACCACCACTATTTGACGCCGGAGATGCAGGAAAAGCTAAAAGCCGCGCTGCCGATAACCCTTAATCTTTCAGAAGCGCTGGAGCCTGATGATTACGATGGCGATATTTATATGAATGCGATGTACACCGAGTGATTGTGTTGGGGAATGTGCACATTCCCCTACTCACCGATAAAGGGATTTATTGTGATTACGCTCATTGGCCCCCGTCAGAGCAAGCGCACACATTATTTTATGCAGGCTGCCGCCGTACTTGGGGAATCCGTCACGGCGCTGACTCATCCGCACGCGCTGGACGCTTCGCTGACCTCTGGCATCGTTAAAATCGACCCGCCAGTACACAGTGAAACTGACATCCGCAAAATAAACGCGATCGGTCTGGACTATATCCATTTTTTGCAGAACATGGCGGCGCGTCCTGGCGTCACCTGGCTTAACCATCCGGCGGGCCTCGTTCACCTGTTGGATAAAAAACGCTGCAAGCGGCGCTTACTAGAACACGGCATCCCCACGCCGCCGTTGGTAGCGGAAGACGTAAAAAGTTTTGCACATCTCACCGCTATCATGGAGGAAAAAAAGGTCGCCAGCGTGTTCATTAAGCCCTCGCTGGGTTCTGGCGCGGCGGGCGTTATCGCTTTGCGTCGCCACCCTGATGGCATAAAGCAGGTGCTTTACAGCGCGATTGCCATATCAGGACAACAGCTATTTAACAGCAAAAAAATCCAACAGTATCGTCAGAAAGAAGATATCCAGCTCATTATTGATGGCGTTCTTCAGCAGGAAAACCTCGTCGAGCAGTGGCTGCCCAAAGCCAGCGTAAAGCGTAAAACCTATGATTTACGTATCGTCTGCCTGGATGGCGAAATTATCTGGCGAGTAGTCAGAACCTCCTCGCAGCCCATTACTAACTTACATCTGCAAAACCAGGCTTGCCGCTTCGAAAGTCTGGAGCTATCTGCCGCAAAAGTGACTGAGATCGATACGCTCTGTCAAAATGCCATGCGGCTTTTTCCTGGCATTCGCTTAGCGGGTATTGATGTTTTACTTACTACCAGCCTGACGCCGTATATTATTGAAATTAATGGCCAGGGTGATTTGATTTATCAGGATGCGCAGCAGAACAATCTAATTTATCAGGCGCAAATCCGGGCCATGAGGAAGCAAAATGTATAATTCAATGGATGAAGTCCCCGTCTCGCTACACGCGTCGATTGACACCGGCGATGGCGAACTCAATATGAATGCGCTAATTAGTAATAACGTTCATATTCTTTTTATTGTGCTGGACTCGTTACGCTACGATATTGCGCTTCAGGAACAAACCGCCGGAAATACGCCAAACCTTAATCATTATGGACAATGGACGAAATGCGAGGCGGCCGGTAATTTTACCTGGCCTTCGCATCACGCCATGTTTTCAGGTTTTATGCCAAAACCTATTGATGATACCGTTAATCAGACCATACTGTTTTTCCCAAAAGATATCGGACTTGGTCGTAAAGGGCCGAAAAATGCATTTGCCTTTGATGACGCAACATGGATAAAAAGTCTGGAAAATAAAGGCTACCAGACCATCTGTATTGGCGGCGTCTCTTTCTTTAATAACCGCTCCGGCATGGGAAAAGTGTTCCCGTCGATGTTTAAAGAGAGTTACTGGCATCCACGCTTTGCCTGTACGGTTAAAGAAAGTATGGATAATCAGATCCATTATATCCAGAAAATCATGGCCGAGCGTGCTGGCAGCCAACCGGTCATGATGTATATCAATATTGATACGATTCATTACCCTAACCATTTTTACGTTGAGGGCGCGGCCCCAGGCGATACCGTAGAGACCCATGCCGCCGCGCTACGCTATATCGACGCCCGCATCGACGGATTACTAAACATTTTCCGCCAAACCGGCGGCGAAACGTTCGTTATTGTCTGTTCCGATCACGGTACCTGCTATGGCGAAGACGGGAAATATTTCCATAGTTTTAATCATCCGATCGTTAATACCGTTCCCTATATGCATTTCTTGCTGAGCTGTAATCATTAATATGAATAACAATGATATTTATCGTCAGTATATGTACAGTTATCCGCATAAGACGGCTTATCGGGAGCTGGAGAACGTCAGCTTTAGCGAAGTAAAACCGCGCATTTACGAGCACGACACACATCTGTATGTTCATATGCCGTTTTGTCAAAGTCGCTGCGGGTTCTGTAATTTATTTACCTGCACAGGCGCAGATAATACGTTCATTGATAGCTATATCGACGCGATTATTACCCAGGGCCGACAAATGGCGCTGGCGCCCGTCCACTGGGCAAGCTTTACCGTAGGCGGCGGCACACCTCTGCTATTAAACATTGCGCAATTAGAGAAGTTATTTTTTTCCGTCTTTGATGTGCTCAATGTTGACTGGAATATTTATAAAACAATTGAAACTTCCCCTACGGATACCACGGCAGAAAAAGTAGCGCTATTAAACGCCTTTTCCGTTAATCGCGTCAGTATTGGCGTACAAAGTTTTCATGATAGCGAGTTACATACGCTGCATCGCCGCCACAATGCCGCCAGCGCGCACCAGGCGCTGGAATGGCTAAAGGCAGGTCATTTTCCATCACTCAATATTGATATTATTTACGGCATTCCCGGTCAGACTCACGCAAGCCTGACGGAATCGTTACATCAGGCGCTCGTTTATCAACCGGAAGAGCTGTTTCTTTATCCGCTTTATAATATGCCTCGCCAGGAAAATATGCATAGCTACTACGTTTTAGCCCGCGATCTTTTACGCAACGCGGGCTACACCCAAACGTCCATGCGCCGTTTCGTCCTTAATCCAGCGCCATCCGCCGCGGCGGAAAGCTGCGGATTTGAAAACTCACTGGCGCTCGGCGCGGGCGGCAGAAGTTATCTTGGCAATCTGCATTACTGTTCGCCGTGGTCGTCGAACCTGCAGACATCACGAAAAATCATTCAGGCGTTTATCGACAGCCCGGATAAGACCGTCATTAATCACGGTTATCTGCTTCCCCCTGATGAAATGAAACGCCGCTTTATCATTAAAAATCTATTTTTCTGGCAGGGACTTTCTCTTAGCGATTATCAGCAATATTTTGCCAGCGATGCGCTAAGGGATTTCCCCGACCTGGAACGCTTTATACGGCAGGGCTACTGTTATCAGAATGGCAGTCGCCTCCGGCTAACGGAGACCGGTATGGCATTATCCGATTGCCTTGCTCCTGTGTTCGTTTCGCCTGAGGTGATGCTACGGGAGAATCGGCAGAGATGAGCACCCCCGCCCTGCGCGATATTCACACGCTGTTTTATCGCGGCTATCTTAAATCGTGTAATTATCATTGCGGCTATTGCCCGTTCCATAAACACGCCCGTAACGATAAAAAACGCGACGAAGCCGCGCTATGGCGCATGGTTGACCATTTGCCTCTTTTAGGTACGCCGTTGAATGTGATGATTACGCCTTATGGCGAGGCGCTACGCTTGCGTTATTACATGGCGGCGCTGGCAGAAATTAGCCGCTATCCTCATGTTCAGGCGGTCGGCATACAAACTAACGCCTCTTTTTCGTTAATGTCATTGCTGGAGTCATTTCGTGCTGGCGGCGGAGATATCTCAAAGCTTCGGTTATGGTGTTCTTTTCATCCCTCACAAATTACCGCTGAGCGCTTTCTCCAGCAGTGTTTAGCGCTCTCTGCCGCCGGAATAACCTGGTGCGCGGGGGCTGTCGCCAGTATGAAAGATATCGACCAGTTTCGTTGGCTACGCCAGCAGTTGCCTGACCAGAATTATTTTTGGCTTAACGCCAACGAGTGTGCCAATACCCGGCATACCGTTGAGGAAACCATC
The DNA here is from genome assembly GCF_046569525.1 of Salmonella sp. 741265055_HSA. NCBI lineage: Bacteria > Pseudomonadati > Pseudomonadota > Gammaproteobacteria > Enterobacterales > Enterobacteriaceae > Salmonella > Salmonella sp. 741265055_HSA. Next base: position 93,931 of record NZ_JBKFSQ010000011.1, read on the forward strand.
GCCTTCGGCGAACTCGATCCGCTGTATGTGATTGAAACGCAGCAGTGGCCAGCCCAGTTGGATATCTGTACCGCAGGAAGAAAAAGTATTTTTATGAATGCAGAAGGCGATCTTTTTGCTTGTCATATCAGCAAAATTAAAATGGGTAATTTATATCAGCAACGGCTTAATTCTCCCGCCTGCCAGGCAAAACAATGCCACTGTTTTCTCGCTTATCAGCACCGTCTCGATATTCCATTGCTGAATCACCTGGATACCTCACGCTGCTTTAGGATCGGGCGCTCATGCGATATCGTTTAATCGCTTTTGATCTTGATGGAACGCTGCTAAACCGTAATAAACAAATTCTGCCAGAGTCGCTAACCGCTATCCGTCAGATGCAGGACATGGGCTGCCGAATAATGCTTGTCACCGGCCGCTCTCATCGTGAAGCCTATGCGTATTATCAAACGCTGGCGCTCAACGAACCGATGATCTGTTGTAACGGAAGTTATATTTATCAACCGGCTCAACAGCAGATCCTTCATCCGCTGCCGCTGACGCACTTACAAACGGAAAAAATACTGGCGCGGGTATATCCGCTTAAACCGACAATTCGTGCTGATGATAAAATAATCTTTCAGGCTGATGAGCTAAGCAGTAGGGAGAATATTTGGCAAATCAGCGTCGTTCATCGGCACATAAAACAACTACAACATATTGCTGAGTTTATACAGCATGAATTACAGCTAAGCTGTACCTGGTCCTGGCATCATCAACTGGATATTCTCCAGAAGGGGTGTAGCAAAGGACAAAGCCTCGTCAGATATGCACAGCAACAGCATATCGCAATGCGCGAAGTGATGGCGTTTGGCGATAATGATAACGATGCGGAAATGCTACGTTTAGCCGGATTGGGTGTAGCGATGGGGAATGCCAGCGCTCGGGCAAAGGTTTATGCGGATAGCGTCATTGGTCGGCATAATACGCCAGCGATTGCTAATTTTTTGACGACCTTATCCCTTTCTCAATGTGAATAAAAAAACCCCGCCGAGTTTTCATTTCGGCAGGGTTTTTATCCGTAAGAGCGTTAATTACTCTTCTTTCTGACCACGGTTCGCACGGCGGCGATCGTTTTCCGTCAGGTGACGTTTACGGATACGGATAGAGGTTGGGGTGACTTCTACCAGTTCGTCGTCATCAATGAACTCCAGCGCTTGCTCAAGGCTCATTTTAATTGGCGGAACCAGAATCACCGCTTCATCCGTACCGGACGCACGCATGTTGGTCAGTTTCTTACCGGTCAGGCAGTTTACCGTCAGGTCGTTGGAGCGACTGTGAATACCAATAATCTGGCCTTCGTAAACTTCCGCGCCGTGACCCAGGAACAGCTTACCGCGATCCTGCAAACCGAACAGCGCAAACGCCACCGCTTTACCCTGACCGTTGGAGATCAGTACACCGTTCTGACGCTGGCCCACTTCACCCGGACGAATATCGTCGTAATGGCTGAAGGTGGAGTACAGCAGACCCGTACCGGAAGTCATGGTCATGAATTCTGAACGGAAACCAATCAGCCCGCGGCTTGGGATCACGTAGTCGAGACGTACGCGGCCTTTACCGTCCGGATTCATGTTTTTCAGGTCGCCTTTACGCTCGCCCAGCGCCTGCATGACAGACCCCTGGTGCTGCTCTTCGACGTCCAGCGTCACGTTTTCGTACGGCTCTTGTTTACGACCGTCGATTTCACGGAAGATAACTTTCGGACGGGAAACCGCCAGTTCGAAACCTTCACGACGCATATTTTCAATCAGCACGGACAGGTGCAGTTCGCCACGACCGGATACACGGAACGCATCCGCATCTTCGGTTTCTTCAACGCGCAGCGCCACGTTATGCACCAGCTCTTTGTTCAGACGATCAAGAATCTGACGAGAAGTCACAAACTTACCTTCTTTACCGCAGAACGGCGAGGTGTTAACGCAGAAGAACATAGACACGGTCGGCTCATCAACGGACAGCGCCGGCAGCGCTTCAACGTTCTGCGGGTCGCAGATGGTGTCGGAAATGTTCAGCTCGCCCAGACCGGTGATCGCAATGATATCGCCCGCTTCGGCGATATCGCTGTCGATACGCTCCAGACCCAGATGCGTCAGCACTTTACCTACTTTCGCGTTACGGGTTTTCCCTTCACTATCGATGATAGTGACCTGCTGGTTCGGCTTCACTTTGCCGCGTTTGATACGGCCGATGCCGATAACGCCAACGTAGTTGTTGTAGTCCAGCTGGGAGATCTGCATCTGCAACGGACCATCGAGGTCAACGTCCGGCGCCGGAACATGATCAACGATCGCCTGATACAGCGGGGTCATGTCTTCCGCCATATCTTCGTGGTCCAGACCCGCGATACCGTTCAGCGCCGAAGCGTAGATGATCGGGAAGTCCAACTGTTCGTCGGTCGCGTCGAGGTTAACAAACAGGTCGAATACCTGGTCAACAACCCAGTCAGGGCGCGCGCCAGGACGGTCAACTTTGTTGATAACCACAATGGGTTTCAGGCCATGAGCAAAGGCTTTTTTGGTCACGAAGCGCGTTTGCGGCATCGGGCCGTCAAATGCGTCAACCACCAGCAGCACAGAGTCAACCATGGACATGACGCGCTCTACTTCACCACCGAAGTCAGCGTGCCCGGGAGTATCAACGATGTTGATACGGTAATCATTCCATTTAATAGCGGTGTTTTTAGCGAGGATAGTAATACCACGCTCTTTCTCCAAATCGTTGGAGTCCATCACTCGCTCTTGAGTTTCGGCACGCGCGTCGAACGTACCGGATTGCTGGAGCAGCTTATCAACCAGGGTAGTTTTACCATGGTCAACGTGCGCGATGATGGCGATGTTACGCAAATTTTCGATCACAACTTTGCCTCAGGCATTAGAAATAGCGCGTTATTGTACACGGATTAATCGCACTACAAAACAGGATCACAAACATCCTCCGCAAACAAGTATTGCAGAGTCTCTTTGTGATCGCTTTCACGGAGCGTTAAAAGGGTGGCTTGCGTTCTATTGCACCAATGTGGTGCTTAATGTTCACATTAAAGCACTATTTTGGTGCAACATAGTCACCGTGGTGCAGCCCTTTTGCACGATGGTGCGCATGATAACGCCTTTTGGGGGCAATGTGAAAGTTGGCACAGATTTCGCTTTATATTTTTACGGCGACACGGCCAGCAGAATTGAAGATCTCGTTACCACGACGACCGACCATGACCAATCCGGGAGAGTACAAGTATGTCCGCTGAACACGTTTTGACGATGCTGAACGAGCACGAAGTGAAGTTTGTCGATCTGCGCTTCACCGATACCAAAGGCAAAGAACAGCACGTCACGATTCCTGCTCATCAGGTAAATGCCGAATTCTTTGAAGAAGGCAAAATGTTTGACGGCTCCTCTATCGGCGGCTGGAAAGGCATTAACGAATCCGACATGGTGCTGATGCCAGACGCATCCACCGCAGTGATTGACCCGTTCTTCGCGGACTCTACCCTGATTATCCGTTGCGACATCCTGGAGCCTGGCACTCTGCAAGGTTATGACCGTGACCCACGTTCCATCGCAAAACGTGCGGAAGACTACCTGCGCGCGACCGGTATCGCCGATACCGTCCTGTTTGGGCCGGAACCTGAATTCTTCCTGTTCGACGACATCCGCTTCGGCGCATCTATCTCCGGCTCACATGTGGCGATTGACGATATTGAAGGCGCCTGGAACTCCTCTACCAAGTACGAAGGCGGCAACAAAGGCCATCGTCCGGGCGTGAAAGGTGGTTATTTCCCGGTTCCGCCAGTTGACTCCGCGCAGGATATCCGTTCTGAAATGTGTCTGGTCATGGAGCAGATGGGCCTGGTCGTTGAAGCGCACCACCACGAAGTAGCGACCGCAGGTCAGAACGAAGTGGCGACCCGCTTTAACACCATGACCAAAAAAGCCGACGAAATTCAGATTTACAAATATGTCGTGCATAACGTGGCTCACCGCTTCGGTAAGACCGCGACCTTTATGCCAAAACCGATGTTCGGCGATAACGGTTCCGGTATGCACTGCCACATGTCGCTGGCGAAGAACGGCACCAACCTGTTCTCTGGCGACAAATATGCCGGTCTGTCTGAGCAGGCGCTGTACTACATCGGCGGCGTCATCAAACACGCCAAAGCCATCAACGCCCTGGCGAACCCGACCACCAACTCCTACAAGCGTCTGGTCCCGGGTTACGAAGCGCCGGTGATGTTGGCCTACTCCGCCCGTAACCGTTCCGCCTCCATCCGTATTCCGGTGGTGGCGTCTCCGAAAGCGCGCCGTATCGAAGTTCGCTTCCCGGACCCGGCGGCTAACCCGTATCTGTGCTTTGCCGCCCTTCTGATGGCCGGTCTGGACGGGATTAAGAATAAGATTCACCCGGGCGAAGCCATGGACAAAAACCTGTATGACCTGCCGCCGGAAGAAGCGAAAGAGATCCCACAGGTAGCGGGTTCTCTGGAAGAAGCGCTGAACGCGCTGGACCTGGACCGCGAGTTCCTGAAAGCAGGCGGCGTGTTCACGGATGAAGCGATCGATGCGTATATTGCGCTGCGTCGCGAAGAAGATGACCGCGTGCGTATGACCCCGCACCCGGTAGAGTTTGAGCTGTACTACAGCGTTTAATCGTATATTAAAAATCCGACGAATTTCGCGTTGCTGCAAGGCGGCAACTGAGCACATGCCCAGGAGCATAGATAGCGATGTGACTGGGGTAAGCGAAAGCAGCCAACACAACAGCAGCGTGAAAGGCGTCAGGAGTTTTTGAGTTGCCGTGGAAACTTTCAGCCCATCCCTGGATGGGCTTTTTTCTCCACCAACAATCTGATCTCACGCGCTTTTTAGTGGTAAAAAGCTATAATGCACTAAAATGGTGCAACCTTTTCCAGGAGACTGCTGAATGGCAAGCGGCATACAGCCCGATGCTGGGCAGATCCTCAATTCGTTAATCAACAGCGTGCTAGTGGTCGACGACGCGCTGGCAATCCATTACGCCAATCCTGCCGCGCAGCAGTTGCTCGCGCAAAGCTCACGCAAACTGTTCGGGACGCCGTTACCTGAACTGTTGAGCTATTTTTCGTTAAACATTGACCTGATGCGCGAAAGTTTAGCGGCAGGGCAAGGCTTTACCGATAACGAAGTGACGCTGGTGATTGATAGTCGCTCGCATATTCTCTCTTTGACCGCCCAACGTCTGCCCGACGATTTTATACTGCTCGAAATGGCGCCGATGGATAACCAGCGTCGTCTGAGTCAGGAGCAGTTGCAGCACGCGCAGCAAATCGCCGCCCGCGATCTGGTGCGCGGTCTGGCGCACGAAATCAAAAATCCGCTCGGCGGCCTGCGCGGCGCGGCGCAGCTACTCAGCAAGGCGCTGCCCGACCCGGCGCTAACGGAATATACCAAAGTCATCATTGAACAGGCCGACAGGCTACGCAACCTTGTCGATCGTTTGCTGGGGCCGCAGCACCCGGGAATGCACATTACCGAGAGCATACATAAAGTCGCGGAGCGCGTGGTGGCGCTGGTATCGATGGAACTGCCGGATAATGTCCGGCTTATCCGCGATTATGACCCCAGTCTGCCAGAACTGCCGCACGACCCGGAACAAATTGAGCAAGTACTGCTGAATATTGTCCGCAATGCCTTGCAGGCGCTGGGGCCGGAAGGCGGCGAAATTACGCTGCGTACGCGTACCGCCTTCCAGTTAACGCTGCATGGCGAACGCTATCGCCTGGCGGCGCGTATAGACGTTGAAGACAATGGGCCGGGCATTCCTCCCCATTTACAGGATACGCTGTTCTACCCGATGGTCAGCGGTCGCGAAGGCGGCACCGGGCTTGGGTTATCTATCGCCCGCAATCTTATCGATCAACACGCCGGCAAAATTGAATTTACCAGTTGGCCGGGGCATACCGAGTTTTCGGTTTACCTGCCGATTCGGAAATAGAGGTGTTTATGCAACGAGGAATAGTCTGGGTCGTCGATGATGATAGTTCCATCCGTTGGGTGCTTGAGCGTGCTCTCGCCGGGGCAGGGTTGACCTGTACCACCTTTGAGAATGGTAATGAAGTACTGGCTGCGCTGGCCAGTAAAACGCCGGACGTCTTGCTGTCGGATATCCGAATGCCGGGAATGGACGGGCTGGCGCTATTAAAGCAGATTAAACAGCGTCACCCGATGCTTCCGGTCATCATTATGACCGCGCATTCCGATTTAGATGCCGCCGTGAGCGCCTATCAGCAGGGGGCGTTTGATTATCTGCCTAAACCGTTTGATATTGATGAAGCCGTCGCTCTGGTCGAGCGCGCGATTAGCCACTATCAGGAGCAGCAGCAGCCGCGTAATATCGAGGTTAACGGCCCGACAACAGACATGATAGGCGAAGCGCCCGCCATGCAGGATGTGTTTCGCATTATTGGTCGGCTGTCGCGTTCTTCGATTAGCGTGCTGATTAACGGCGAATCAGGAACCGGTAAAGAACTGGTCGCCCATGCGCTACATCGCCATAGCCCACGCGCCAAAGCGCCGTTTATCGCGCTCAATATGGCGGCCATCCCGAAAGATTTGATTGAATCCGAACTGTTTGGCCATGAGAAAGGCGCTTTTACCGGGGCGAATACCATCCGGCAGGGCCGTTTCGAGCAGGCTGACGGCGGCACGCTGTTTCTGGACGAAATTGGCGATATGCCGCTGGATGTCCAGACTCGTCTGTTACGCGTGCTGGCTGACGGACAGTTCTACCGCGTGGGCGGGTATGCGCCGGTAAAAGTGGATGTGCGCATTATCGCCGCCACCCACCAGAACCTCGAACGACGCGTTCAGGAAGGGAAATTCCGCGAAGACCTGTTCCACCGCCTGAACGTGATTCGTATCCATCTTCCGCCGTTGCGTGAACGCCGTGAGGATATTCCGCGCCTGGCGCGCCATTTTTTGCAGGTCGCCGCCCGTGAATTAGGTGTGGAAGCCAAATTATTACATCCGGAAACCGAAACGGCGTTAACGCGCCTGGCATGGCCTGGTAACGTGCGTCAGTTAGAAAATACCTGCCGCTGGCTCACCGTCATGGCCGCCGGACAGGAGGTATTGATCCAGGATTTACCGGGCGAACTGTTTGAAGCCTCGGCGCCGGATAGCCCGTCCCACCTGCCGCCGGATAGCTGGGCTACATTACTGGCGCAATGGGCGGACCGCGCCTTGCGAGCCGGTCATCAAAACCTGCTTTCTGAAGCGCAGCCAGAACTGGAGAGAACGCTACTGACCACGGCGTTACGCCATACGCAGGGTCATAAACAGGAAGCCGCCAGGCTGCTCGGTTGGGGGCGAAACACCCTAACGCGGAAGTTGAAAGAGCTGGGAATGGAGTAAACATTACCCGCGAGTGTAAAGATTAATAATTGAGCGCAAAACGCTGCTATTTTGCGCTTTACTGTTCCGATGAGTTCAGTATGATCATGCCCGGCAAACGGGGGGATTCATTATGTTAGAATCTATTATTAATCTGGTATCGAGTGGAGCGGTCGACAGCCACACGCCACAAACTGCGCTAGCCGCCGTGTTGTGTGCCGCGCTGGTGGGACTGTTCAGCTGACAATGTGCCGGATGGCGCTAATGCTTATCCGGCCTACAGGTTGTCGCAACGTGTAGGCCCGGTAAGCGCAGCGCCACCGGGCAACCCGGCTAAATGACGCGCGAGAACTGCTGCATCCGCGCTTTCTGGCGCAAATAAGCATCAAAGCACATGCAGATATTGCGGATCAGCAAACGACCTTTCGCCGTCACCTGAATTCCCTTCTCGCTAATATCCACCAGCCCATCTTTCGCCAGCGGCGACAGTAACTGCAAATCTTCGGCAAAATACTCAGCGAAATGCAAACCCCACTGCTGTTCGACAGCGTTAAAATCCAGGCGGAAGTTACAAATCAGCGCTTTGATAACATCGCGACGAATGCAATCATCACGGGTCAGCGTAATACCACGCCATAGCGCATTGCCCCGCTCATCCACTTGCTGGTAATAACGCTTCAGCTCTTTCTGATTCTGCATGTAGCCATCGCCAATCATGCTGATAGCAGAAACCCCCATCCCTAACAGATCGGTATCGCCCTGGGTCGTATAGCCCTGAAAATTACGGTGCAGCACGCCTTCGCGCTGCGCGACGGCCAGTTCGTCGTCCGGACGGGCAAAATGGTCCATCCCGATAAACTGATAACCGGCCTGAGTAAGCGATACGATCGTCTCCTGCAAAATATCCAGTTTCTGCTGCGCGCTGGGTAAATCGGCATCTTTAATTTTACGCTGGGCGGCAAAAAGCGTTGGCAGATGCGCATAGTTAAAGACGCTCAAACGATCGGGGTTCAGTTCCGTCACACGCTTCAGCGTGAAAGCGAAGCTTTCCGGCGTCTGTTTCGGTAGACCGTAGATCAAGTCGATATTGGTCGAGGTAAAGCCGATATCGCGGGCGTGATTAAGCAACGCAAAGATGAATTCTTCATCCTGCTCGCGGTTAACCAGGCGCTGCACCTCTTTATTAAAGTCCTGCACGCCCATACTCAGGCGGTTAAAACCTTCCGCACGTAAATGATCGAGCACATCCAGCTCAATTTCACGGGGATCGACTTCGATCGAGATTTCCGCGTCGGTATTAAAGTGGAAATTTTCACGCAACAGCGTCATTAAACGGCTGATTTGCGCTTTATTCAGGTAAGTAGGCGTACCGCCGCCCCAGTGAAGCTGGCTGACATGACGGTCTGCAAACAGCGGCGCGCGATGGCGAATTTCCTGCTCAAGCGCGTCAAGGTACTGGTCAGCTTTATGCTGTTGGCGGGTGACAATCTTGTTGCAGCCACAGAAATAACACAACTTGTGACAAAACGGGATATGCACATACAGCGAGAGCGGACGTTCAGGATAACGCGCCACAGCCTGCAAGAATGCGGCGTCCTCGAAGTCTTCAGAAAACTCCAGCGCGGTTGGGTACGAGGTATATCGTGGCCCGGAATAGTTATATTTCTGGATCAGGGCCAGATCCCAGTCTATTTGCTGTTCAGACATGCTCACTCCTTCCGATGGCGTCTCTGGCGGGTACGGCGTACCGGCTTCACGCCATGACGGGCGGCAAGCCGGCTGCGCAGCCATTTCTGTCGCCGCGACAATCGCTGTAGTTTAACGAATAACCACACCAGATAACATATAACCGGAAGGGTTATAAGCAGGACGGGCAAGCCCACGGTGTAAACCCGTTAGTTGCCGCCTCTTAGCAGGCGCATCATATCTTCCTGCTTCTCGTCCTCTTCGTTGTCTTCTTCATCGTCATCGTAAGACAAGCCAAGCTTCTGCATCAGTTCATCAATACGATCCAGTTTGGCATCTACCCAGGCTTGATCTTCCGCACTCAGGGTTTCGCCCGCTTCCAGACGTTCTAACAGCGCATCCAGGCGCTCATCCGTTTCCAGTAAATCCAACTCCGCCTGCGGTGAAAGCATAGGTTTCTCACTTTTCGGTTTATGCTGTTGGGTCACTTTTTCAGTCACGCCCAATGGAACAGGTGTTTTACTGCCAATACGTGGATCTTTTTGTTGATTCTGATTGCCGCCGCCCGAAGCGGAATTGCCGCCCGCCGCGCGACTTCCCGGCGCATGACCGCGATGTTTTTTCAGGCGTTTACGGTCGCGCGCCTCCTGGTTTAACTCTTCACGCGTTTTACGACGCTGTTTGCCAAAGGCTTTACTGCGCGGTGCAGAGGTTGGTTTTTTCATGATGTCAGATCTTTAAGCCGTTTTATTCAGTATAGAATTGAGGCGGAATCTAGCAGAAAGCAAGCAAAGAAAAAAGGCGACAGAGTAATCTGCCGCCTTTTTTCTTGACTCACGACCCTTAACGGGTTCCACCATCCCTGTTGGCTATCAACACGCCCTGTTTTTCCCTTAGCCTGGAACATTCCATGTTGTTTCCATTTCCTTTTACTAACGTCTCCGGACGTTTGTCTTCCTGACAATCCTGTGTCTTCGCCTCCTGGCGCTCCTGACCCTCATCCTGAGTCGTTGATCCTGTTAGCGTCCTCGCTATGTGCATTACTTTACTCTTTTGGGGTAAACTCACAAGATACCGACACGGCAAATCCCTTTTTTTCAGACAATTACCTTTCTATAAATTCATGATTTAACTATATTAACTGGCTTTGAGCCTGACAACGACTCTGTCATGTCGCATAAGTGTAATGGACAATGTCTCACAAAGCGTAGGGCTTTTACTTACAGCACCGCCGCGCCGAAAAATCCGCCTTTTGCTGGCGTTCAGGTATAATCGCCACAATGCTTTGACTGACGGAGACGACCGCTTTGACTAACCTGAATTATCAACAGACGCATTTTGTGATGAGTGCGCCTGATATTCGCCATTTACCTTCCGATTGCGGAATTGAAGTGGCTTTTGCTGGCCGTTCCAATGCAGGCAAATCCAGCGCCCTGAACACGTTGACCAACCAAAAAAGCCTGGCGCGCACCTCTAAAACGCCGGGCCGTACCCAATTGATTAACCTGTTTGAAGTCGTAGATGGCAAACGGTTGGTCGACCTGCCGGGCTATGGCTACGCGGAAGTCCCGGAAGAGATGAAACGCAAGTGGCAACGCGCGCTGGGGGAATATCTGGAGAAACGTCAAAGCCTACAGGGCTTAGTCGTTTTAATGGATATCCGCCATCCGTTGAAAGACCTCGACCAGCAGATGATCCAGTGGGCTGTAGAGAGCAATATCCAGGTTCTGGTTCTGCTGACCAAAGCGGACAAACTGGCCAGCGGCGCGCGCAAGGCGCAGTTGAATATGGTACGTGAAGCCGTGCTGGCCTTTAATGGCGATGTGCAGGTAGAAGCGTTTTCCTCGCTGAAAAAGCAGGGCGTAGATAAGTTACGTCAGAAGCTGGATAGCTGGTTTAGCGAACTGGCACCGGTCGAAGAGATTCAGGACGGGGAATAATCATCCGCTATGCCGGATGGCGCCGCTGCGCGTCTTATCCGGCCTACGGTGTGAGCGAAACTTTTCTTGCGCCCAATAAAAAACGCCCCAGTCATAAACTGACTGGGGCGGCTAAAATATTCAGCCAAATCCGATTACGTGAAGTAAAAGGTCTGAAAGATAGAACATCTTACCTCTGTACCCTACGTGAATAACTTTACTCTTTTTTGAGCAACACAGAAAGACCTTTTCGTAATTTTTTTTCATTCTTTACATAGGGAATTCTAATACCCATCACAAAACCCCCGTGCTTATGTTGCTTAATTACGAAAAAAGCGCGTTCTTCCTTAAATGCTTAGTGCGCTTGATCCCAATTTTCTCCGCTACCGACTTCCACCAGCAACGGCACATCAATACGCGTGCAGTTTTCCATCAACTGATGGATACGTTTTGCTACCGCATCTAAGTCGTCTTTATGCACCTCGAACACTAATTCATCGTGTACCTGCATAATCATCCGCACGCGCGGCTGCTCGGCCTGTAGCCAGGCATCGACGGCAATCATGGCGCGCTTGATGATATCGGCAGCCGTTCCTTGCATGGGAGCATTGATCGCCGCGCGTTCCGCCCCCGCGCGCCGCGCCGCGTTGCTGGATTTAATATCCGGCAGGTAAAGGCGGCGTCCCTCCAGCGTTTCCACATAGCCTTGTTCTTTTGCCTGAGCGCGGGTGCGCTCCATATATTCCAGCACGCCAGGGTAGCGTTCGAAGTAGAGATCCATATACTTCTGCGCCTCTTTACGCGGAATATTAAGCTGGCGAGAAAGACCGAAGGCGCTCATCCCGTAAATCAGGCCAAAGTTAATGGCTTTCGCACTTCGGCGCTGTTCCCCGGTCACGCTATCCAGCGGCAAGCCAAAGACTTCCGCCGCCGTTGCACGGTGAATATCTTTCCCTTCGGCGAACGCCGTGAGCAGCCCTTTATCACGGGAAAGATGCGCCATAATACGCAGCTCAATCTGTGAATAGTCCGCAGATACGATGAGATAATCCTCAGGCGCAATAAATGCCTGACGAATGCGGCGGCCCTCTTCATTGCGTACCGGAATATTTTGCAGGTTCGGATCGGTGGACGATAAACGTCCCGTCGCCGTTACCGCCTGATGATAGGACGTATGGACGCGCCCGGTTTTCGGGTTAATCATCAGCGGCAGCTTATCGGTATAGGTGGATTTTAGCTTCGCCAGACCACGATACTCCAGAATCACTTTCGGCAGCGGATAGTCCAGCGCCAGCTCTTCCAGCACCTCTTCCGACGTTGACGGCGCGCCGCCAGGCGTTTTCTTCAGCGGCTTAATACCCTGCTTTTCAAACAGGATGGTCTGCAACTGCTTCGTCGAGGACAGGTTGAACGCCTCGCCCGCAATGTCATGCGCTTTCTTTTCCAGTTCCGCCAGACGTAGTGTGATTTCTTCCGAATGTTTGTGCAGGACGGCAGGATCGATTTTTACGCCATTGCGCTCAACGCGTGACAGCACCGGCACCAGCGGCATTTCGATGTTTTCGAAAACATTCAGCGGGCCTTTGTGCTGCTGGAGCTCAGGCCACATTTTGAGATGCAACTGTAACGTGACATCCGCATCTTCTGCCGCATAGCGCCCCGCTTCCTCCAGTGCGATCTGGTTAAAGGTGAGCTGGTTTTTACCTTTACCGGCAATGTCTTCAAAGGTGATAGTTTTGTGCTTCAGCCAACGATCGGACAAGCTGTCCATATCATGGCGTCCGGCGACGCTGTTCAGAATGTAAGACTCAAGCATGGTATCGAAGGCGATACCGCGCAGCTCAATACCGTAATTTTGCAAGACGCCGCGATCGTACTTGAGGTTTTGCCCCACTTTGCGCACTTTTTCATCTTCCAGCAGCGGCTTCAGCAGTTCCAGAGCACGCTGGCGGGAGATTTGATCCGGAGCGTCCAGATAATCATGCGCGACAGGTACATACGCGGCAACGCCAGGTTCGATGGCAAACGAGAGGCCCACCAGATTGGCGGCGATATTATCCAGGCTGTCGGTCTCCGTGTCGAAAGCAAAAACTGGCGCTTTTTTCAGCTTTTCAATCCAGCTTTCCAGCGTAACGTCGTCCAGAATCGTGACATAATTTTCATAAGAGAGCGCCGCTACCGGTTCGCTGGGCGATTCATCAATAACGACCGTTTCCTGCGGTTTGGCCGCCGGTTTCGCGCCCTTTGCCTGTAGCCATTTGCCTGACTCAACGTCCGCCGTCCAGCGCTTAAACTCATATTTTTTAAACAGGCCCAGCAGTTCATCCGCAATCGGCTGCTGTACTTCAAGCTGTTCGCAGGTCAGCTCCAGCTCAACATCCGTTTTAATGGTGGCGAGTTTATAAGACAGGTACGCTACATCTTTATTCTGCGCTAATTTACCGGCCATCGTTTTGGCACCGCGGAAAGTGAGACCGGCAATTTTTTCCGGCTCGGCGTACAGCGTATCCAGGCCGCCCAATCCCTGAAGCAAAGCTTGCGCCGTCTTCTCACCCACGCCTGGTACGCCTGGAATATTATCTGAGGAGTCCCCCATCAGCGCCAGAAAGTCGATAATCAGCTCAGGCGGCACACCGTACTTATTAACGACTTCATCCGGGCCGAGGATGGTGTTAGTCATGGTGTTGATCAGCGTAATATTCGGCGTCACCAACTGTGCCATATCTTTATCGCCGGTGCTGATTAATACCGGACGCCCCACCTTCTCCGCTTCTCGCGCCAGTGTACCGATAACGTCATCCGCTTCTACGCCAGAGACCGCCAGCAGAGGTAACCCCATGGCTTTAACCATGGCATGTAACGGCTCTATTTGCGCACGCAGATCATCCGGCATCGGAGGACGATGCGATTTGTAATGTTCAAAGAGCTCATCACGGAAGGTTTTTCCTTTGGCGTCAAACACCACCGCAGCATGCGTCGGCTGATACTGCATGATCAGGCTGCGCAACATGTTGAGGACACCATACATTGCGCCCGTAGGTTCTCCCGCGCTGTTGGTTAACGGCGGAAACGCATGATAGGCGCGATAGAGATAGGATGAGCCATCTACGAGAATAAGTGGGTTTTCTGGGATCTGAACCATAATGTCCGTGCCTGTTTAACAGATTATGGTTAAAGGATGCCACATACAGGAGGAAAACTTGAGTTTTTCGCCGCATTTGCGGAAAAGTTTTGTCGATCTTCAGGATCGCTCGCAAAACAACCTGTGGATAACTTTGTGTGTAAATTCTTACCATTACTTTAAAATCAGCGCGATAGCCTTCACCTCTTAATAATTACCCATTATTTTCAATGAGTTGTTAACATCACGTTTTTCTGATTATCTGGTTCATGCCGTTATCATAATGTGGATAGTTGTTACGAGTGTTTCTATTTCACTCAGCGCCATCATTAGCATCGTTTTCTGATAGAATCAGCCTCTTGCGCCCTTTTCGCGCACCGTTTATGGCTAACTTTTGAATAATTTATTATGACGAGAATACTCGCGGCTATCACGCTCCCATTGAGTATCGTATTAACCATCCTGGTCACTATTGTTTGCTCAGTACCGATCATCGTTGCCGGTATGGTAAAGCTCCTTTTTCCTGTTCCCGGTATCTGGCGCAAGGTCTCCATTTTCTGCAATTTCATGATGTATTGCTGGTGTGCTGGCCTTGCAGCGCTGTTACGCCTTAATCCGCACTTGCAATGGGATGTAGAAGGGTTAGAAGGGCTGAGCAAGAAAAATTGGTATTTACTGATTTGTAATCATCGCAGCTGGGCCGATATCGTTGTGCTTTGCGTTCTGTTCCGCAAGCATATCCCAATGAATAAGTACTTTCTTAAACAGCAATTGGTCTGGGTGCCGTTCATCGGCCTGGCGTGCTGGGCATTAGATATGCCGTTTATGAAGCGCTACTCCCGTAGCTACCTACTCCGCCACCCCGATCGACGCGGCAAAGATGTTGAAACAACTCGTCGCTCTTGCGAAAAGTTTCGTCGGTATCCCACCACTATCGTTAACTTTGTTGAAGGCTCGCGATTTACGCATGAGAAACGCCAGCAAACGCATTCCCCCTATCAACATCTGTTGCCGCCAAAAGCAGCCGGTATTGCAATGGCGATTAATGTTTTAGGCTCACAGTTCGATAAGCTGCTTAATATTACGTTGTGTTACCCAAACAACGATCGTCACCCCTTCTACGATATGCTAAGCGGTAGGCTGACGCATATTGTTGTTCGGGTGCAACTGGAACCCATAAATGAAGAACTGCACGGCGATTACGTGAACGACAAAACATTCAAACGCCGTTTTCAACGTTGGCTTAATACGCTGTGGGATAAGAAAGATATACAGATAGAAGAGATTAAAACATCTTATAAAAACGCCGGTCAGTGACCGGCGTTCTTTTTATTTTTTATCAACCAAATATTTCACAGTATCAGCATACTGCTGAACAAAAACATCCATGCTGCTGGTATCCATGCCTTGTGGGTTAATCTGGTATTTGCCATTGACGAACATCGCCGGAACGCCCTGCAGTTGCAGGTCAGCCGCGGCTTTCTCCTGTTGCGCAACCAGCGATTTCACCACGAAGCTGTTCCATGCCGCATCGTAATCTTCGCCTTTGACGCCCGCATCAACGAACACTTTACGGATATCCGCAGCAGATTGTACTGTCTGGGTTTTCTGTACGGCTTCAAACAGCGGGACCGTGACTTTATCTTCTACACCCAACGCCATCGCCACCGCCCATGCCTGGGTGAGCTCCTTGCCCAACGGCCCCAGGAACTCAACGTGGTACTTGGTCATTTTGGTGCCTTCCGGCAGCTTTTTCTTCACATTGTCAGACACATGAAGCACTTCTTCAAACTGATAACAATGTGGGCAGTAGAAGGAGAAAAACTCCAGTACCTGGGGTTCGCCAGCGACCGGTTTATCCAGCGTGATATACTGTTTACCGTCGCTGATCTGTGCTGCCGAGGCGCTAAAAGCTAAAACCATACCAGCCAGCGCCAGCCAAATCTTTTTCATGATCAACTCTCTCCGATTAATACATTGGCGTTAATTGTAAAGGGGGTTCGTGCAAAATTTTAGTCTGCTCAATAAAAGTCGTTGTCTGTCGCTGCCAGTAATCTTCCCCTGTTAACCAGGGAAAGTTTTTTGGAAACGCAGGATCGCCCCAACGACGAATCAACCAGGCAAGATAATAAACTAAACGCATGGCGCGTAAAGGTTCAATGAGACCAATTTCAGCCGTATCGAACTCACTAACTTCTTCATAAGCTTCAATAATGGTTTCAAGCTGCATTCGCTGTTCGGTTTTGTCGCCGTTCAGCAGCATCCATAAATCCTGTATCGCCGGGCCGTTACGGGCATCATCTAAATCGACAAACAGCGGTCCATCACGCCATAGAATGTTGCCGGCATGACAATCGCCGTGCAATCGCAGAGTGGCGAAATCGGTGCGCCAGCATTCGGTAACTGCAGACAGTAGAGCATCAGTGGCTTTCAGGAAAGCCACTTTTTGCCCGGAGGGAATCAGTGCGGCATCTTCGAATACCTGGCGAGGTTCAAAAAGATACTCTGCAAGCCCAATGTCAGGCCGGAAAGTGAAAGGACGTTTTCGCCCCGTCTGATGCAATCGGCCAAGATAACGCCCTACCGCCTCCATCTGATCGATATTGTCTGCTTCAAACTGACGACCGCCTACGCTGGGGAAAATGGCATAATGATAGCCCTGATGCGCTAGCAGCGTCTGGCCATTAAACGCGAGCGGAGCAGCAACCGGAACCTCATCCTTCACCAGTTCAAGCGCGAATTGGTGTTCTTCCCGAATTTGCTCAACAGACCAGCGCTCAGGACGATAAAACTTAACGACAAAACGTCGACGGTCTTCATCCTGAAACTGATAGACGCGGTTTTCATAACTGTTTAGTGGAGTCAGCCCGGAATCCACCCTGATCCCCTGTTCAAACAGCGCATCCATGATGGTTTCCGGGTGTAGCGTCTGGAAAGTAAAAGCGTTGTCGTTCATCCCATCATCCGGAAAATACTACGAATGATTCAGGATATCATTTCGTGACGATTTCGGTGGCGCCGCTTACAAGGTTTTACTCTTTAATAACGCCGCGGGCGCGTAAAAGCGCCGTTTTAAAGTCCTCTTCATAGTCTTTTTGAATCCCTGGAATGGCAGCGTCTTTGGCGGAATCGCGCATTTTCAGATGGTAGATCAGGATATCATCAGTTAAATCTTCCAGTTTGCCGTCAAAACCTGACTCTTTCGCCAGTTTCTGCAAAAATTGCGTCAGATTAAGATCAGGCTCTTTCTGCCAGGCTGGCTGGAGGAGTTCAATGACTTCATTCAGGCGTTTACATTTCATAGCTGTGCTCCTTATTCTTGATACAGACACGGTAGCAGGGTCAATCCCACAATAAAAGAGGCGATATCGGTGAATCTGGATGAAGTAATAACCGGCGTGGTGCTGGCAGGCGGTAAAGCCCGGCGGATGGGAGGTGCGGATAAAGGTTTGCTTGAACTGGACGGGAAACCGCTCTGGCGACACGTTGCCGACGCGCTCGCGCCACAACTTGCTACGGTCGTCATTAGTGCTAATCGCCATCTGGATATCTACCAGGCCAGCGGCCTGAAAGTCATTCCGGATTCAATCGCTGACTTTCCCGGTCCGCTGGCGGGTATGCTTTCCGTTTTTCAGCAGGTAGCAGGCGACTGGTTTCTGTTTTGCCCCTGTGACAATCCCTGTATCCCCCACAACCTGGTCGATCGTTTAGCAGCGCAGCGTCATGGCGCACCCGTGGTTTGGGTTCATGATGGAGAACGCGATCATCCAACGATCGCGTTGATTAATCGTGCCGTTGAGCCCCAGTTGACAGCTTATTTGCAAGCAGGCGAGCGGCGGGTAATGATTTTTATGCGCCAGGCAGGCGGACACGCCGTTGATTTTAGCGATTGTAAGGAGGCATTTGTGAACGTCAACACGCCGGAGGAACTCGCGCAATGGCAAAAGAGACCATGATACCGCTACTCGCCATTGCCGCGTGGAGCGGCACGGGAAAAACAACACTGCTGAAAAAACTGATCCCAGCACTTTGTGCGCACGGTATTCGGCCAGGGCTGATTAAGCATACCCATCATGATATGGATGTCGATAAACCGGGTAAAGATAGCTACGAATTACGTAAGGCCGGGGCGGCACAGACGCTGGTTGCCAGTCAGCAGCGCTGGGCGTTAATGACTGAAACGCCGGGGCAAGAAGAGTTGGATCTGGCATGGCTGGTGAGCCGGATGGATGCATCAAAGCTGGATATGGTGCTGGTAGAAGGGTTTAAACACGAGGCAGTTGCGAAGATCTTACTTTTTCGTCAGGGATGTGGGCACAGCGAGGAAGAATTAATTCTTGATGAGCATGTTATTGCGGTTGCCAGTGATATTCCACTTGCCGTAGCGGTACCCGTTTTGGATCTTAATGATGTATCGCAGATTTCTGCCTTCATTTTGCGGTGGTTAGAGAAAGCACGTTCCTTGTATGCCGGATAAGGTGGAGCCGCCATCCGGCGGTGCAGGTTGCCTGATGGCGCTGCGCTTATCAGGCCTACATTTT